>NZ_JAGGDL010000011.1:41901-95604 GCF_017653575.1 Pseudoalteromonas sp. K222D | reverse complement strand
TGGTTTTCACTGAGCCAACTACTAGAAGGCGCTCGATTCATGCAAGCGCAACAACAGGAGATGTGATCAAGAGACAGATCCTGACACAGGGGGTAAGCATAAGAATGCGATTTTGCTTCTGGATGAACCTGGTATGAGTCTTCATGCGCTCAAACAGAGAGATTTTAGAGAAACAATCTCTCGATTATCTAAGGACAATCAGACCATATTCTCAACGCACTCTCCTTTTCTCGTTGGGCCTGACGAACTAGACATTGTTCGTGTCGTTGAAATGAAGAGCCGAGAAGCTGGAACAACAGTCCACACCACTTTGTCCTCAAAAGACCCAGCTGGAATGCTTCCTCTACAAGAGGCGCTTGGCTATGACCTCGCCAACAGCCTATTTTCACAACAACGAAATTTGATCTTAGAGGGAATAACAGATTATTGGTATATCGAGGCAACATCTTCACTCTTCAAAGATGCAGGAAGAACATCAGTGAATGATAAAATTGCTCTTGTATTTGCTAATACAGCGGGAAAGGTGGTTTATTACGCAACAATACTTCATGCCCATAAATTGAAAGTTGCCGCATTGCTGGATACAGATAGTGCAGGAGATCAAGCTGCTCAACAGGAAAACCTTGTTCACGCTCTAGGTAATAAAAATATTTTGCGCACAAAAGATTACTGTGATGTAGGTAAAGCTGAGATAGAAGATTTACTTAGAGTCACTTTAGCGTCTATCGTCAAATCAGAATATGGAGTGGACCTTACAGAAAAAGTGACCACTCAGTCAAGTAGACCTGTTGTTGAGCTGTTCTCTAAAGAAATAGATGGTTTTTCAAAGTACAAATTAGCTAAAGCCTACATTCGCTGGACACAAAATCATACAGTAGACAATTTAAGCCCAGATGAAAGTTCTCAGTGGGGTAAGCTATTTGATACTATCAATAAAGTATTAAAATAATTTTCAGTGCACTATACATAAGTTAAGCGCTGTACTCGGATAATTTCAAAATTGACGGTGTTCATATCGCTAGCAGTTCATTTAGATTTAGGGGTATGTATATTGTCGACTTTTTCAACACATTGTTTTAGAGACTTTAAGCGTTTTATTGGCGAGTTAACAGCTAATGCGGCCGGAACTTATATTGCGGCATGCTTTACAGGGGACAATTTGCCCCCAGCTAGCGATCCATGGGGTGATCTTGCTAAAAATTATGAAATTAAAGTTGATGGGATTAAAACGGAACAAGTATTGAAAAGCTCCTCTAGATTGAATATGGTAAGTATTTACAGTGGATTTGATTTATACCTAGCGGCATTTCGAAAGCAGTACACGGTGCTTTCCGAAAAAAACTGGATCAAAGAAGATAAGGACAGCCCATTTGAAGAGATTCGGAGAAACCTATTAAGAGATAAAATAAGAAAAGCGCATGATGTGGCTGATGAAATGATTGACGTAATTGAATACTATAGATTATTTAGAAATTCAGTTGCTCATCCTTCGGATAAAAATAAAAAAAATGCTGAACAAGTATTTATAGATTCAGAGCTTTCCAGGGAGAGTGTACGAAATTACTATTGTATACAATCAGCACCTAATTCCCCCAACGATATCAATTTTCATGATGTGAAGCTTTTCTCTAGAATTTTGCTGGACTTACTCCCAAAATTTGATGAGATTGTTGATCCTGGAGATGACCGGCTGCTACAATTGTTGCCGAGCAACAGTTGGCTGTTACTTAATGATGAGAGAAAGAAAAATGCGCGTATTGGGTTTTTAGTTAATACATATGGACTTGATAGAAATCGTGCTTCTGAAATTATTGGCTCACTAGCATAATTGGTAGTGCATCGTCCTTCAAGAGAGTCTTCTAAAGAGGGCCCTCTTGAAGGCGAAAGTCCCTAGTTCGAGTCTGGGGTGAGTCACCATTTTTTTGCTTTAACTTCCTTTGTTAAAAAGTATTTTCAAGTGTGTTATCAAATACTATGTGTGACACATTTTGGTAATATATTTTTGACTTTATTTTTAAGTAACCTCGCATGATAAAGCTAGTTTTTAGTAACTTTATGTCATCTTAAACTTCAATTTTATGCCAATATACACTTCACTTGCGGCACTGTAGCTCAGTAAAAGCGTATGTTCTTATGCCAACTTATACTTCAAACAACATTGGGTGCTATAAACTAATTACTTATAACTAAGCCACTTTATAAACTACATTTTATTCAATTTATTTTTCTCTCATTATTCTACTTTTTTCCAATTTTAATCCCATACTTTAAATACTCACTTAAAACTTACGCTATATCAGCATATTAAATTTATATAAATGTTCGTACATTAAAGTAGATTGCTACCACCAAGGCACTTTATTCTGTGTTTGCGTAACTTAATTTAGTAAATGCGACCTAAGTCTAGATTGCGAAGTGCGCTGTAATACTTAAAATAACGCCAAATTAAAAAGGGGCTCAGTAGTATGCAGTTAGAACGTATCCGCAATAGCAATCTGCACCAAAAAGTAATGTCAGCAGAACAAGCTAGCCAATTTATTAAAGATGGAATGACAGTAGGCATGAGTGGCTTTACTCGTGCCGGTGAAGCTAAAGCCGTGCCAAGAGCACTGGTTGAGCGTGTTAAAAATAACCCAATGAAAATAAACCTAATGACCGGTGCGTCGTTAGGTAATGATTTAGATAAACTACTTACAGAAGCGGGTGTGCTAGCCCGCCGTATGCCTTTTCAAGTAGATAGCACATTACGTAAAGCGATTAATAACGGCGAAGTAATGTTTATTGATCAGCATTTATCAGAAACCGTTGAGCAGTTGCGTAATCATCAATTAACTATGCCTGATGTGGCGGTTATTGAAGCGGTAGCCATTACTGAAGAAGGCCATATTGTGCCTACTACTTCGGTAGGAAACTCTGCAAGCTTTGCTATTTTTGCTAAAGAAGTGATTATTGAAATAAATATGTTGCACAGCCCTGAACTTGAAGGCTTGCATGACATATATATTCCTTCGTATCGCCCTGTGCGCCAACCAATTCCTTTAACTAAAGTAGATGATCGTATTGGTAGCACGGCTATTCCAATTGATCCTGCTAAAATTGTTGGCATTGTTTTTACTAATCAGAGCGATTCGTTTTCAACAGTTACCGACCCTGACGTAGATACAGCGGCTATTGCCAGCCACTTAGTGAGCTTTTTTAAAGAAGAAGTAGCACAAAAGCGTATGGCAGAAAACCTAGGGCCATTACAAGCAGGTATTGGTAATATTGCTAACGCGGTAATGATGGGATTGTTAGATTCTGATTTTGAAGATTTAACAATGTACTCAGAAGTATTACAAGATTCGACCTTTGATTTAATTGATGCCGGTAAACTTAAATTTGCTTCAGGCAGTTCAATTGTTTTATCAGAGCGTTGTAATGCAAAAGTATTTAATAACCTATCAGAATATAAAGATAAGTTAGTGTTACGTCCGCAAGAAGTGTCGAATCACCCTGAAATAGTACGCCGTTTAGGGATCATTGCCATTAATACTGCGCTTGAGTTTGATATGTACGGTAACGTAAACTCAACCCACGTTTGTGGTACTCGCATGATGAATGGTATTGGCGGCTCGGGTGACTTTGCACGTAATGCGCATTTAGCGATATTTGTTACTAAGTCGATTGCTAAAGATGGCGCTATTTCGAGTGTAGTACCTATGGTAAGCCACGTTGACCATAACGAACATGACGTTGATATATTAGTAACCGAGCAAGGCTTAGCCGATTTACGCGGCTTAGCGCCACGTGAACGTGCTGTACAAGTTATTAAGCACTGTGTGCACCCAGATTACCGTGACGCCATGCTAGATTACTATGAGCGCGCTTGTAAGCGAGGCGGACACACACCTCATTTATTAGAAGAAGCGTTTAGCTGGCATATTCGCCTTGAAGAGCAAGGCAGTATGAAAAAAGCCTAATAAATATAATCCCAAATTGCACCAATCCATACAGTTAATCTGTTTTGGGTTTAATTAAACGCTCCTTTTAGGGGCGTTTTTTTAGCGCTACTCTACACAATTAATTAGCCACTTAGTCTTGAGTATTAAAAGGCCTAAATTCGGATAATAAGTGCTGGCTAATTACCTTTAAGTAATCCATTAACACCTGGTATTAATGGGTTACTTAAACAGCCTCTAAAATCAAACTTAAGTAAGCTTTTTAGTTAGCCACATACCGCCTAGCACGGCCGCAAAAAACAACAAAAATTCCACTTTAAAAGACACTAATTGAACCAAGCCAGGGCCTGGGCATATGCCACTTAAACCCCAGCCTAAACCAAAGAGTATTGAGCCAGTAATTAAGCGCGCATCAACTTTTTTCAAATCACTTAAGTTAAATGATCCTGAAAGGAGTGGCTTCTCTTTTTTTGCAACCCATAACCACGTAAGCATCATTATTAGCATGGCAACAGCCATCACTATAATTAAACTTGCGTCCCATTGGTTCCCGTAGGTAAGAAAGTTAATTACTTTAGCGGGGTTTGTCATACCGCTAATAATAAGCCCTAAGCCAAATATAAAGCCTATAACAACCATCATAATTGCTTTCATTACTTATCCTACCAGGTTTGCTGTAATAATGGCGACGAGCATAAATGTACACGTTGCAACCCAAGAGCGGGTAGAAAAACGCGACATGCCGCACACGCTATGGCCACTTGTACATCCATTAGCTAAAGTTGTACCTACGCCAACTAAAAGCCCCGCAACAATAATAAGCCAAGGCGACAACTGTAATTCGGCTTCTAATAAAGAAGGGGCAAATACTCTTACAGCTACACCTGCTAACAACAACCCTAAAATAAAGTATAACTGCCAACGAGAGCCCGAATTTGCTTTAGCAAATACAGACTTAACAATGCCCGATATGCCTGCAATTTTTCCGTATAAAACCAGTAATAACGTACACGCTATACCTATTAATGCACCGCCTATTGCAGCCGACACTGGGGTGAATTCTGTTACCATTTTTTAAATTTCCCAAACAATAGAAACACCTAAACCGGTTTGTTTCATTTCGATTGATACTTGCTGATTTGGCGCTAAGTAGTTAGCACCCGTTACTTTTTTTGCAGGCGAATAAAAAGCCATAGCGTTTAATTGTACCTTGTTGGTAAAAGAATGGCTAAAGCCCGTTGTAAAATGCCACTCTTGAACGCCCGGCGCTAAAATATTTAATATAACTTGGGACGAAGGAATAGGTTGCTCGGTGTAAGACACCCCAAAACGAATTTTTTGTTGCGGTGTACGCTGCCACTGATAACCAAGCTTATAAATAGTCATATCGTTCCAGCCAAATCCAGCGCCGGCGTTAGCTCCTAAAGGCGCTGACATTAAGTTATTGATTGGATTTGCAATACTTTTTACTTCGCTGTAATTGATTTTTTGCCAATCAAATACCACCTGATTACTAGGTGTAAGCTGATAAGCTGCACCAAGTTGAAACGAACTTGGCAGATCAAATCCGCCTTGCTCTGCAAACAAACCTTTATAGCTATCAAACTCTTCCATCGACACTGCTGAGCGGTAACTTGCGCCTAAACTAAGCGATGAGTTAATTGCATGGCTTATACCTAATTGAACACCAAACCCTGTACTTGTATCTGTGCCATTATTAGTAAGCGCTTCTGGTGATTGCGAAAAAGGAGCAAAGTTTTCAAGCCCTTGTGCTTCAAACTGTTGCACCACGTAAATGGGGGATACACCAAGGCGTGTTTGTTCATTCAACTTATAGCTTAAGGTTGGGCTAATAAAGAGTTGCTTTAAATCAACGCCTGCCGTACCAGCGTAAAAGGTGCCTTCAGGAGCGGACTCTGCGCTGTACTCGGTATTCATGCCGCCGTTGCCATACACTAATAAACCAATATTTATTTTTTCATTTAATTGATGACCAATAGCAAATTCTGGAATTGCAAACACGGTGTTGTCGCTTTTTTGTGTTTTTGCTGCAAGATAAAATGCGCCAGGGTAAAAAGTATCTACTTTTGATGCAGTGTATTTTCGCTCAGGAGAAAAAAGCTCTAAGCCCAGAGATAGCTGTGTTCCGTTTGGTAAAAAGGTTGCTGGATTATTAGCGCCAGACATTAGCTCTTCTGACAGCGCTACACCTGCGCCAGCCATACCTTTGTGGGTCATGCCGTAGCCGTGAGTAAAATAACCATTCGTAGCAAATGTACTAAATGAGCCCAACGCGCACGTTAAAGCTAAGCCTGATATTAACTGTTTTTTCATTTTGGTAGACACATAAAGTTGGAATTGGCGGACAATAGCTAACTTTTGATATTCTAAAAAGGAATTTAAATAGATTACTTATAATAAAAGGTAATAGAACAATGGCTATAAAGTTAAAATAAATGAGTATAGATTGCTCTTTAACCTTTAGGTTATTTAAATCGCCATTATTAAATGGCGCTATTGTGTGCAAAGGCAAAGCGGCGACTAATATCACCGCTTTTAAAAATCACATAGATTCGAGCGTTTTACCGCGCGTTTCTTTAATATATTTAACAACAAAAAATAGGCTTATAAGTGCCGATAACGCATAAAATCCGTAAGCACCGGCAAGGCCTATATTGGCAAGCATAATAGGGAAGGTCATAGTAATTGCAAAGTTAGCAATCCACTGCGCACTGGCGGCCACAGCAAGGGCTGTACCATCATAATTAGCGTAAGAAATAATATTATTAGCACTATTAATGGTGCTAAATCTTATCCTAATTAACGCCTGATAACTCAAAGCATTACTGATTACAACTTTAAGATTGAATAATAAGCATAAATGCTAGATACTGTTTTTATATACAGCTATGGCAATGTTATGAAAAAAGAATTACCAGCAAAATACTATTTAGCGCATTTTAGAGAGCTTATTGAGTTTGTAACAAGTAAATGTATGCATTTACTTGAGCCCAAGCACAGCGAATTTATTAATAAAATTAATCAGCTTGATGAGCAAAGCCAGTGTATGTTGGCGCGCGTATATTCGCGCAAACCCTATTTAGTACAAGCGCAGTCCCTCACTTATGAAGAAATAACCTCGCCGCATCAGGCTATTTATACGCTAAAAAAAGCAGGTGTTTTATTTGAGCCGAACGAGCAGCATTATTCACAGCTTTTGGCGCACTTAACCAAACCTGCTTTACTAGAGTTACTAAGTAATTATCCTGATCAAATAAGCTATAAAAAGAGCGCCGCTAAAGGCGCGCTGGTGGATAGTGCACGTGAGTTTTTTAAAAGCTGCCCGCACGAGCTTGCACCGCTTTATAGCCAGTATGTAATTAATAACCGCAGCGATTATTATGAGTATTTTGAGTTTTTATTTGCAGGTAAACTAAGCAGTGGTGATGTGAATCATCAAAACCGTTTTGTAATGCGAGACTTAGGTTTAACCGCTACGCGTGAAGGGCATAGCGAGAGCTTATCGCGCTTTGAAACGAAGGCCGAGGCGCAATCAAACTATTTATTAAACCGTTACCGATTAGCATTTAAAAATATAACCGATGAGAGCGATTACGTTGCTTTAGCGCCGCAGGTTCTAGTGCAAGCTGCACATGGTGCAATAGCTGTTACGCTTAAAAATAAGTTATTAGTACAGCTTTTTAAACAGTTAAAAAACACCAATAGCGAACTTGCTTTTAGTTTACTTGAAGGGTGTGTTGATGATAGCGAAGCACACGAAATTCAAATAAGAGAGCAATACAGGCTTGGTAATAAACAGTGGGTAAAAGCACGCTTAGAAGCCATTATTGAAAATCCGCTAACGGATGATTTACTGTACTTTGCTGACGACTTTTTAATGCGTAAATTTAATAAGCAAACGCGTTCGCGTTTAAGCACTATGCTTGCTGACACTCAGTGCGTACTCGAAATTGACGAATTATACCGAGGTGAAGTAGAGCAAGGCGTAAACGATTATTACACTGGCCAAGGTATGCAGGTATTTAATACCGAAAACACATTGTGGCAAAGTTTGTTTGGTTTAGTATTTTGGCACGAATTATTTATTGATACCCCTTATCCGCCATGCAATGAGTTTGATATTTATCCGCAAGTATTAAGGCTTGGTAATTTTTATGCAGCGCAACCAGCGCAAATAAATGAGCGCTTAGCACAGTGCCAAACACCTCAGGCATTACTTAAATTAGTATGTAAAAATGCAGCGCAATACTTTGATCAACCTAACGGTTTATTTAAATGGCATAACGAGTTATTACAACCACTAGAAGCGCTGATTTTAAATAGCCCAATTGAGGCGTTAATTACTCACTTAACTAATATGAGTAAACATTATTTACAGCTAAAAGACGGCTACCCCGACTTAATGGTTATCCATAACGGCAAAGTACATTTTGAAGAAGTAAAAGCCCCAGGCGACAAGCTAAGGCGAAATCAATTAACGACTATAGATAACTTAAAGAGCAGTGGTTTTGAGGTACATATAGCCGTTGTTAAATGGTTTATAGATCCCAACCGCATTTACAGCGTAGTTGATTTAGAAACGACAGGCGCATTAAAAGGCGGTAACAAAATAACCGAAATTGGCTTAGTTAAAGTACAGCATGGCAAAGTAATCGATACCTGGACTACTTTAGTTAACCCACAGCGACATATACCTGGGTTTATCACGTCGTTAACCGGTATTAGCGATAGCATGGTAAGTAATGCGCCAGTATTTGCAGATATAGTAAAACCTTTAATGGCTAAATTAGCGGGAAGCATTTTTGTTGCGCACAATGTTAACTTTGACTACGGGTTTATTAAAAAAGAATGCGAAATGGCAAAGGTGCCTTTTAAAATGCCCAAGTTGTGCACTGTGGTGGAATCGCGTAAAGCCTTTGCGGGCTTAAAGTCGTACTCGTTGGGTAATTTGTCAAAGCACTTTAATTTAAACTTAACCAGCCATCACCGAGCGCTTGCCGATGCAACCGCCACAGCGCAGTTGTTACTCCTTATTCAACAAGCACCAATAGCACATAGGTAAATACAGGGAAGGTATTTACCGTGTTTTTTAACTTTAATTGCAGTTGCTTGTTCTCTAGCCGCTTTGTCATAAATACTCTCGCTGCTTAATTTTAATTCAAGTTTTTAAAAAGCACTTAATTTTAAATTAAGTTTAAAGTTTTTATTTTATTTTGGAATAAACCAATAATTCATCCGTCTTCTATATGTCAATCCGACAAACTAGAGGAAAAGATGATGACTAAACTAAATAAAATTGTAAGCGTAATGATGTTAAGTGGTGCTTGTGCTTTTGTAACTACGGCGCATGCAGCTGCAGTTGACATTACTCAGTCAACGTCGGCAGAGCAACAAACAGCAACGTCAGTGAAAATGGCTCAAAATGGTGTAAATGCCAGAGGCAGTAATGACACTAACATATCGAACGAGACGAGCGTAACCGCTTCAAAGTCAGAAACAACCGCAGATGGGCAAAGTGATACCGAAAATAGTGCAAATTCACTGGTTGCAGCTACAAGCTCGGCGCTTAACACTTCATTCAGATCATCGGCTGCTTCATTAGATGCGACTACCAACACCGCGTTAAACACCACAGCACAGCTAACTCGTTCAGCCGCTAATTTAACCGGTGGGCTGAGCCAATCTTCATTATTAAATGTAACATCAACGCAGACTGAAAACGCTGAAGGTGTTAAACCTACAACGCCAGACACCGCGCTGGTATCAAATGTTAGTCATGCAAAAGCTGCAGTAACGCAAGCTGCAGCAGAAAATACGCTTAATTCAGCACAATTAACAAACCAGCTAACACTTACAAATACCGTAAATTCTGCGCTGCAATTAGGCAATGGGATTGACGCAAGCACTGAGGTTGTAGGCAGCGTTCAGCAGTCTTTAATGAGCAGTGTACAAGACAGTACCGTGAGTTCGTTGCAAGCTACGGTACAGCAAAGTGTTAGTGGGCAAGTTAGCTCAGCGGTGTCAGAGCAAATAAGTAACGATGTAGCACTGAGTACAGCAAGCGAAGTGGTTACTAATATTACCAACGATTTAGACCTAGGCCTTTAATACATTATTAAAGCCGAGTAGGGCAACCTACTCGGCGTGTTGGAGATCACTATGAAAGCAATTATTACAGCCACATTATGCGTATTTAGCACTCAAGCCAGCTTTGCTGAAACAACAGCCATAGCGCCAAAAAGTAGTTTTGATGTATCCGCCGATGCTGCGGTGGGAGTATTAAATAACTCGGCATTGTCAGTACAAGAACTCGATGATATTTCATCAAAAAGCGATAGCGGCGTTAAAATTTCGACTGGCGCCACTGCAAAATGGCAAGTGTCTAAAGCTGTAAAGCTAACGTCAAGTTATCGCTTTGAGCAGCAAAATTATGACGAGTTTGATCAGTACGATTTAGACTTACATCAATATGGGGTAGATGGGAGCTATAGCTTTAATAGTAATGAGCTAGGGCTACGCTACGATGGCGCTAAAGCTAATGTGGCTGGCGATACCTTTTTACATTTTAACCAAGTAAGTGCCTATTATGGGCGATTTTTATCACCGCAAACTTACTTAAGAATGAGTGTGAAAAATAAAACCAAACGCTTTGCCAGTGCAACAGCGCGTGATGCCGATGGTGTAGGGGCTGATATTGGCTTGTA
The DNA here is from genome assembly GCF_017653575.1 of Pseudoalteromonas sp. K222D. Classification (NCBI taxonomy): domain Bacteria; kingdom Pseudomonadati; phylum Pseudomonadota; class Gammaproteobacteria; order Alteromonadales; family Pseudoalteromonadaceae; genus Pseudoalteromonas; species Pseudoalteromonas sp. K222D. The sequence continues at coordinate 84,941 of NZ_JAGGDL010000011.1, read as the reverse complement.
TCACTTTATAAACGACGGGCAGACCATGCTAATGGCATCAATAGCCGCTGATAAAGAGGATGCACAAGACAGTCAATTCGATTTTAGCGGCTATACCTTTAACACAAAAATAACGCACAAATTTACCGCACTTAATTTAAGTAATAAAGTGGGCTTGGGCTGGCGCTATCAAAATAAAAATTACGAAGAGCAAACGAGTAATGAAGTACTTGAGGCGCTTCCTTCGCGCGATGAGCATAGAAATGTTGTTAACGTGTTTTGGCATCTCGACTTGTTTAAACATATAATGTTAGTCACAGAAGCCGAGTACGGTGACTATGAATCTAAGCAAAATAGTAACACTTATACGCAAAGTATTGTCTCTGCATCTATTAAAGTGCACTTTTAGGGCGATAAATTGCCCCATAGCCAAACCGACTATCTTTACCTTGCTCACCGAGATCGTGAGCAAGCGAGGTTAGTTCATCAAGCGCTTTGGTTTTGTTGTTTTTATGTTTTACCAGTAAGCAACTCAGCGCAGCACTCACATGAGGGGCTGCCATTGAAGTCCCCGACTCCTTGCCAAATTCACCATTGCCTAAAGCGGTAAATACATTTACCCCCAGTGCACTAAAGTCAATATAGTCACCATTATTAGACCAACGATAAAGCTGGTTATTGTTATCGATAGCACTAACTGCAATAACGCTATGATACGCCGCAGGGAAGAGCGGCTTAGCCGCAGGGCCTTCGTTTCCTGCTGCGGCAACGATAAGACTATTTTGCTTTATCGCCGCTTCGATACTGGTTTTTAAAATAGCATTGTCTGGCCCAGTTAAGCTCATATTGATCACCTTAACTTTTTCATGCGCTAACCAATCTAACGCCTCAACAATGGCAAATAATGTCGCCCCTTGTGCAAACTCTGACTGACGATAAAACACCTCAGCGCTATATAAGTATGCATTACCTAATAGCGGAGTGAGCTCATTGCTGCTACCCACTAATAAGCCCGCAATCGCAGTACCGTGTAATATCGGGGAATTAAGTCCATCGGGTAAAAAGCTACGATTAATAATTTTTGCGTTAGTAAAAGCGCGGTGCTGCTTGTTTATGGCACTATCGATAATACCTATTTTGGCGCTAGATTGGCAAAAAGGCTGCGGCGTTTGAGCGATGACTGTCGTTAATACAGCCGTTGATGTTTGTGCTTGATATACATGGTTTCGATCCAGTAGAGCCGCGTCAGTTAAGTTAAGTTTTTTTACTAATTGTGCTTTGGAGTCAATGTTTTTGGCCACATTAAAACGTACTAAACTCATTCCAAGAGAGCTGTAGTTTTTAACTGAAATAATCGTCACATCGTGTTTTTTTAGCGCACTGAGTTGTTCGGCATTAGCCATTAATAACCATTGGTGTTGAATAGCACGAAAGCCACCTTCTACCTCTACGTCAACAAACATATTATGTTGGTTGTTAATACTTATATTAATTACACTGGGTAAGTTACTCAATGGTTGGTTTACTTGTGCTTTTAGTTCGTCCAGCGAGGTTTGTGGGATCAGTGCGGGTAAGCGCTTAGTGCGATTGATGCTTGACTCAATTCTTTGCTCAATCGAGTTTAAATGCTTGAGCGCTTGGTCTACCGGTACTAGGTTTGCAAATACCGAGCTGGTACAAAAACAAACAGAGGCTGTAATTATGAAAGGTATTTTCATGCTAAAGTTACTTCTTATAAATTAAAACGTTAATAGGGTCTGTTTATTTTTCGAGGTTGAATAAACTTTAATCCAGAAAGGTCACAGACCCTAAGTTAACGTTTGAGGCAAAAATTAATTTCAATTATTTTGGAATAAATTTTTATTTGAATCGTCTTCTCTCTATAGAGGAGTAAAAAATGCAAAAAAACCTACAAACACTATTACCCATGTTAAGACGTTTTGCCTACTCGCTAACGGGTAGTAAAGCAGATGCAGACGATGTAGTGCAAATAACAATTGAAAAATTATTAGTTAAAGGCATTCCCGAGGACGTTGAACCCGCAAAGTGGGCGTTTAAAGTTTGCCGTAATGTATGGATAGATGAGTATCGCTCTCGCAAAGTACGCCAAGAAGCAGTACAGAATGAGCATTTACAAGAGCCTGTAAGCACAGATGAACACAGTGCCTTAGAGCAAAAGCAATTGCTTGAAAAAGTGAACAGCGCACTAGGTGATCTCCCCGATGAACAGCGCGCAATTGTGTCTTTAGTAGCGGTGCAAGGCATGGCATATAAAGAGGTCGCACAAGTACTTGATATACCCATAGGCAGTGTGATGAGTAAACTGTCGCGCGCTCGAAGTGCACTGTATAGTTTAATAAAACCAGACTTTAATGAGGAGCAAGCATGAAAATTACCGATGAAACACTTAGCGCCTTTTTAGATTCTGAGTTACCCGAAAACGAGATGGAGCAAGTACGCTTAGCGTTAGAAACCGATGACGAATTAGTAATGCGATTAGCGGAATTAAGCGAAGTGGACGCTTTGCTTAAACAGCACGCGAGTTTAATTGATCAGCAACCACTGAGTGAGGCGCTGGCTAAAACCGTGGCTAAACTACAAAACAATAACCTAGTGCAGTTATCAGCATGGCAAAGGGTTAAGCAAGCAGCGAATAAAAACCTCGCCATTGCCGCCAGTATTGCAGTTGTGTTTGGTGTGGGCACTACTAGTTATTTTCAAACGCAAAGTAATTCCAGCTTAGTGGCACAACATATAGCAACCGCGTTAGATACGCAGTTAAGCACTGATGAAGTTACCCAAGCCGATGGGACAACATTTAAAGCAAGTTTAAGTTTTGCGAATCTACAAGGTGAGCTTTGTCGGCAGTATGAAGTGGCTGCAGCGGCTAAAAGCAATGTTGCTATTGCGTGTAAAACAGCGGATGGCTGGCAAGTAAAAGCGCAGTTTCAACAAGGGAAAAGTGACAATGGTTCGCAATATCAAACGGCTTCTAATAATAAACCGCTTGAGCAAGTAATTGATCAAATGATCAGCGGCGCGCCATTAAACACAAACCAGGAACAACAAGCCATTGCTCAGCAATGGAAAATTAAAAATAATTAATGAGGTATTTTATGAAAACAACATTATTAATAATGAGCATTTTAATCTTGGTAGGGTGCGCATCAAAACCCGACTACCGCCCAGCTAACAAAGGCTCAACCGGTTATAGCGAGCAAAAAATTAGTGATGACCGCTATCGTGTTGAATTTAAAAGCGTATCAAACAGCGTCGCTGACGCTGGCGATTATGCACTGTTAAGAGCGGCTGAACTAACTCAAGCTCAAGGTTATGATTGGTTTGTGGTTACTAACAAAGAAACCTTTGTTGAATCTAAATCACACGCACCGACGTCATCAGTAAGTGCAACACGTGGCCAGCAGGTTGAACGCAACTGTGGTTTACTTACCTGTGAAACACGCACCCGCCCAGTGAACGAAATGGGTGTGCAAATTAGTAATCACGATAGTCGCAAAGAAGTACATACGCTGCTTGATATCAAAATGGGTAAAGGGATAAAACCAAACGATAACAGCTATAGTGCTCAGGATGTGATTGATAATTTAAGTGCTAAAGCGAAAAAGTAACGCAACACAACTGGGTTATTACCCTATTGAAACTAAAGCTTAACTAACCTGATCTTTGGATAATAAATCTATCTCAAGCAGCTATTTTCAGCGCTAACTGCGTTGAATTTACTTGCAATAGGCAGCTATTGACGCGTGAATTCTTCTTGTTTTCACTGAAAACCTCTTAACCATAGTTCAAGTTAACTATTAAAACGATAAGCAGGTAACTAAGATGCGTTGCTGTTATTCTGCTTTTTTTCGAAGTCGATTTTTACTATTTCGAGTGCTTTAAGTACTTCATCAGGAGCAACGTCGTGTTGCTCTAGTAGCATAATTAAATCGACTGCGAGTTTTATATGGGTTGGTGCTTGTTGTAGATTATTGCTCATGCTGGGGTTTCTTTTTTGCAATTTGGCTAATTGCTACATCAATGGCTGTTTGCACCCGCTGTTGCATATGCATACGCTCTGTTTGTGATAAATAATAGGCCATATCTACGTCGGAGCGAATATAGCGCGCAGGCAGTTGATTTAAAACAGTACAGCAAAAATCGGCCATTACATCATCAGTATACTGTTCATTAAGTTTGCGATTAATTATTTCTTCTAAAACAAATTTTTCATAAAAGTTATGTATATCTTCGTGTAATTGCATATTCCACTCGCTCGTTTTTAATCCATTTAATTGAGTTTATACCAAGGAACAGTATAAATCGAGGGGATAGCTTTACAGCTATTTATTAACGGTTAATTAGTTAACGGCTTGATTGGCATTGTGAAACATACTTAAAGTGTTTAGCGAAGTTGTTGTTTTTCTACACGCTGTATTTTTTCTTCGGTGGCCGAAATCGCTTTTCTACAGCGCCCTAAGCGTGCATGCGTTGTTAATATTTCCAAATTTAGCTTTTGTGCTTTAGCTGGAGTTGCTTTATCCATTTGCATTTTACGCTCTTCAATCATTAACAATAATCGGCGTTCAAATTCGTGGTTTTGTTTAAGTTCGTCATAAAGCTCATGAGAAGATTGTATTACTTGTTGCACAGCTTGTTTATAAACGGCTTGTTTGGGACGTGGTTTATAATGACTTTTATTTTCTTTTATCCAAATAGGGGTTGATTTAATAACATTAAAAACAGCTTGTACTTGTGTTGCTATACGCTCAAGTGCGTAGGTGTATGCATGGCGATGCTCACTTGGTGGTAAAGACGATACTTCGTCTTCTATTTCGGCTACATAGTCGGCTAGGTTCATACTTTTAGTACTAAAAACAGCACGGTCAAATAAGCTTGGTTGCGCTTGCATATAACGGTTTTTAGAAAACAGTTTTGCTTTATCAAATTGCTCGGCTTGCTGCTTTAAGGTTGCAACTTGTTGGCGTAGTTTATCAAAAGCGGGTGAGTGCATATTAAAAGTAAGCCTCGTAAATAAGTTTTAGTGCTAATAATATAACCATAGTATTAAATACTGGGCGAATAAACTTGCTGCCAAAGCGTATTGCTGAATGCGCGCCAAACCATGCGCCTAGCATGATAAAAAAGCCCATAGTAATACCCAGTAAAAAGTTAACATGGCCTAATGCTACAAAAGTAATAAGTGAAATAAAGTTAGACACAAAGTTCATTGAGCGCGATAAACCACAATTTAGCAGTAGGTTCATTTTATATAGCATGCCGTTTGAGGCGGTCCAAAAGGTGCCTGTACCTGGTCCTGCTAAGCCATCAAAAAAACCTAAGCTTAAGCCTTGCAGCCACTGCTTTATTTTCATTGTTTGGGTAAGCTTAGGTAGTTCACTTCCCTCTGTGGTACTTAAACTACCAAACAAGCTATAACAGGCTACAACAATTATAATTATAGGTAATAATTTATTTAAGAAGTCGATACTTAAGTGATCAACTATTAAAGTGCCTATTAATGCGCCAATGGCGGTGGCAAAAATAGAGGCTAGCCAAAACTTAGGGTTAAATAAGTCTTTTTTATAATAAGTATAACTCGCAGTTAAAGAGCCAAAGCTTGCGGCTAATTTATTTGTGCCAAGCGTTAAATGCGGTGGTAAGCCTGCTGTTAATAAAGCAGGAACCGTTAACATACCACCACCACCGGCGATGGCGTCAATAAAACCTGCGGCAAGTGCAACGGCACATAAAATAGCCCAGGTTGTTGGATCGAGTGCAAGTTCAAACATTATTAATAATCTATCTGTCTTTTAAAAGGAGGTAAGGTGTCGAGCATTGCTTTGCCGTATCGCTTAGTGATCAAGCGTCTATCGAGAATAGTAATACAGCCAGCATCGCTTTCTTTACGCAGCAGTCTACCACAGCTTTGTACCAATTTCTTTGCCGCATCGGGAACGGTTATTGATAAAAAAGGATTGCCGCCTTTACTTTGTACAAACTCGGCTTGCGCTTCTTCAATTGGCGAGGTGGGTACGGCAAAAGGGATTTTTGTAATTATTAGATTCTCTAGGTATTTACCTGGTAAATCAAGGCCTTCTGATAGGCTTTGGGTGCCAAATAAAATACTACCTTTGCCTTCATCAATATTTTTAGTATGTAATTTAAGCATTGCCTCACGCGACATTTCGCCTTGTACTAATAAGTTAAAACCTTTTGTTCTAAGAAACTTTGATACATGGTCCATTTGCCAGTAAGAGGCAAACAATACTAGGTTGGCTTTTTTGGTGTCTAAATACTCAGGTAGAGTATTGGCTAAGTGATCGCTAAATGCTTTATCGGTTGGTTCAATTTTAGAAACCGGAATACGCAAAGTTGCTTGATTAGGGTAGTCGAAAGGCGAGGGCACTTTAATAAATTTAACGCCTTCCTCTTTGGCCAGGCCTGTTTCGTAAGCAAAATGATCAAACGAGCCTAAAGCACTTAATGTAGCCGAGCATAAAACTGCACCCGCGCACTCGCTCCATAGCTTGTCTTTTAAGTAGTAACCTACTTCAATAGGGCAGTCGCTTAATAAATGGTCATGGTGGTTTTTATACTCAAGGCGCTTTATCCATCTAGCATGCGGTGTACCTTCACCTTTATTTGCATAGCTAAACCACAGCTTATTTAATTGCTCTAAACGATTTATGTATTGCCCGCTCTCCCCTAAAATAGGGTCGGCTACGTAGGGTTTTATATCGCCGTCGCTTACATCTTGGGTTAGCGTGTCATGCATTTTACTTAAGCAGCGCAGTGCATCTTGCGTGGCTTCGCTTATATCTTTGGCTTTACTGTGTAGTGACTGTGGAATTTCGCCATTTTCGAACCTGTAAGTATCATCTTTTGAATATTCAAAGTCAGCATTATCGAGAATGTCGCGTACTACTTTTAAATCTTTGTTGGCGTCGTTAATGCTATCGCAAAGCTTAAAGTTTTGCCCTATCGCCTTTTGACCCACTATTACTTTAGCCATTTTTCCGCTAAATTTAGTGAGCTTATCGAGCCACTCTATGGTGCCTTTTATTGTCGCCGCCGCGGATGAAAAGTCGCGAGTAATATGTGCTAAGTGGTGTGCTTCATCAATTACATAAATAGTGTTGTCGGGTTCGGGTAAAATTTTACCACCGCCTAAGTCTAAATCTGCAAGTAATAAAGAGTGGTTGATCACCAGTACATCCATTTGCATTAATTGCTGACGCGCAAGCTGAAACGGGCAGGTTTGATGCGCTTTCATTTGGCGCTGGCACGAATGTTTATCGCAGGCTATTAATCCCCATACTTTATCAGGAACTGTGTCGGCCCAGCTGTCTCTGTCGCCTTGCCATTTTTTAGTCGTATAAGCGGTGTAAAGCTCATTTAAACATTTGGTTTCCATTACGCTTAAAGGGGAGCTAAGCGTAGGCATAAATTCCATTTGTGTTTGGCTATCGCCGTTAACCGCATTGTGTAGTTTATGAGCGCAAATATATCGCTGGCGACCTTTTACTAAATCAAACTTAAAACTAAGCCCTGAATGCTTTTTAAAAAAAGGTAACTCTTTGGCTATTAACTGCTCTTGCAGCGCAACTGTGGCGGTTGAAATAACTAATTTCTTTTTTTGTGCTAGCGCAAGTGGCAAAGCGCCTAAACAATATGCCAGAGACTTGCCCGTGCCTGTACCTGCTTCTATAACGCAAATACGTTGTTTTTTGTGATATTCACCCGCTAGCGTTTTTGCTATTTCGGCAACTAAGTAATTTTGGCTGCTACGCGGGCGGTAATCACTTAGGTTATTAGCCACATGCTGATGTACTTGCCTAATAGTTTTTTTTAATGAGCTCGATAGCATGTGATGATTACCTAAAGTATGTATATAATTACAGTGTATATATTAAGTGGGATCGGACATTGACACAAGCAATCTATCAGGGCTTTATTTTATCAAGGCAACAATACTCGTCTAAAAACAGGCAGGGCCTTACTTTGTGTTATTGGTTAAGCTCTGAGTATGGGCCTATAAAGGTGGTTGTTGAAAACCAGCAAGCCGTATTTTTTATTGCGCAACAACAGCAGCCTCTTGCACAAACGTTATTAGCCAAAGCCAAAATAAAGGTAAGTTTTAAAGCGGTTAATATGCGCCACTTTAGTGGTGTTGACTGCACAGCTTGCTATTTTAACGACAGTAGTAGCCTTTATAAAGCAAGAGCCCAGCTTGAGGAGCAAATAAATATATACGAAGGCGATATTCGCCACAGCGACCGATTTTTAATGGAGCGCTTTATTAAAGGCGGAGTGTGGGTAACTGGAGAGGCGCTACAAAAAAATGGCTTTATCGAAATTACTCAAGCAAAACTAAAAGCTAATCCAAACTATACGCCACAGCTCGCGTCGCTTTCATTAGATATAGAATGTAACGCAGAAGGCGTGTTGTTCTCTGTTGGATTAGTTGGTAATGGCCTCGATTGCGTATTAATGATTGGTGAGCCACAGCCTCACAGTAAGGCATTTAATATTGACTGGTGCGTTGATGAAATAAACTTACTGCAAAAACTGCAGTGCTACATTACTAGTAACGATCCGGATGTGATTGTGGGTTGGAATGTAATTGAATTTGATTTTAGCGTACTTAATGCGCGCGCAGAAGCATTAGGACTGGTGCTTAATTTAGGTAGAGAACAACAACCTTTAACAATTAGAACGGGTCATTACACCCGGCTTACTTTACCTGGGCGCAGCGTAATAGATGGTATAGATACACTAAAAAATGCCACTTATCATTTTGATAGTTATTCGTTAGCTAATATTTCTCATAAAGTGCTGGGCGAGTCTAAGTTAATTCAAGCTGATAATCGCCTTAGCGAAATTATTCGTCAATTTAATCACGACAAGCTCGCACTTGCCGCTTATAACCGCCAAGACTGTATATTAGTAAATAGAATTTTTGTTAAGTTAAAGCTATTTGAATTTGCCATAGTAAGAACGCAACTTACGGGGCTTGAACTAGAACGTATGGGCGGCTCGGTAGCTGCATTTACCAACCTATATTTACCCTTATTACATCGCAGTGGCTATGTTGCACCTAATTTAGGCGATCATGGCTTATCGTTTGAAAGCCCGGGTGGTTATGTAATGGAGTCGACTCCTGGTTTATATGAAAATGTATTAGTGCTCGACTTTAAAAGCTTGTATCCGTCAATTATGCGCACTTTTTGTATTGATCCATTAGGCCTTATAGAAGGGCTAAACTCTCCCGAAAGTGCGGTAGCAGGGTTTAACGATGCACTTTTTTCACGCGATCTGCATCACTTACCTAAATTAATTAAGCACTTAACCCGTACTCGCCAAAAAGCTAAAGACACCAACCAGCCAATGCTTTCTCAGGCAATAAAAATAATAATGAACAGCTTGTATGGTGTATTAGGCTCTAAAGGTTGCCGATTTTACGATCCCAGGCTCTCAAGTTCAATTACACTAAGGGGGCACGAAATCATGCAAACCACCCGAAAATGGATTGAAGAGCTAGGTTATGAGGTTATTTATGGCGACACAGATTCAATATTTGTAAAAGTAAATGAGCGCTTAAATGCCACACAGTGTAATGAAATAGGCAATGATGTGATGCAAATTATTAACAAACGCTGGTCTGATAGCGTTAAAACTCGCTTTTCGTTGACCAGTTATTTAGAAATAGAGTTTGAAACCCATTACAGCCCATTTTTTATGCCTACCATAAGAGGAAAAAAAATAGGCTCAAAAAAACGTTACGTTGGCCAAATTGATAAAAACAACGCCAAGCAGCTCATTTTTAAAGGAATGGAAACCGTGCGCAGCGATTGGACCCAGTTTGCTCAAGAGTTTCAAACCGAACTTTTTAAAACATTATTTGATCAACAATTTAAAATAGAGCAATTAAACGACATTATAAAAAGCTACACTAAAAAACTATACGCAGGGGAGTTTGATAAAAAACTTATATACCGTAAACGTTTAGGCCAAAATTTAAGTGACTATGTAAAAAATATTCCCCCGCATGTGCAAGCAGTAAAAAAATATAAAGCGAATAACCCCGACTTTGATGTAAAGCGCGGCCAAATAATAGAATATGTTTATGCTATTAATGGCGCTGAAATTTACAATGGAAACAACACCCTCAATTACCCTCTTTATATACAGCGGCAGCTAGAACCAGTTGCCGATATGATTCTAAGCGCACTTGGCGTACTGCCAAACTCAACCCAAAGTACTTTGTTTTAAGCTTAATAATCAGTAAAAAATTAAAGTGTAAAGCTGATTAAAGAAGCTGTTTACAAATATTCACATGCCGAAAGTTAACAAGTATGATTTTAATTAAACTGCAACTGAAAACAATATTGAATGAACTGCTTTAAAAACAGTGGGTTATTTTCATTTTTTAATTTGCAGCGAACTTACTAATAGGCTTTTTGTAAACGGCCAGTACTAATAACGGTGATAAAGTGTGATATATGATAACGACAGGTCACTTAAAGTTAATTTTATGTTGACCTTTCTGTTCTCATAGTATTATCATTGGTTACATAATCATTGTTTATTCGTAATCAGATGATTAAATATAAAAAAATAAAATAGTATTCTTGGGAGAATCAAATGTTAAATAATCAAGTTTCAAAAGCTGTTCGCTTAGCGATCGCTTTTGGTGCAGCTTCAACAGCTGTATTTTCAGCAAGCTCAATTGCTGCTGAAGAAGGCATAGAGAAAGTAGAGCGTATTGCTGTTACTGGTTCACGTATTAAAAGAACTGACTTAGAGGGTGCTATACCTGTAACTGTTATCGATCGTGCTGCGATTGATTTTTCAGGACAAACTTCTGTTTCAGACTTATTACGTAATACAAGTTTTAACTCGGCGGGTTCATTTCGTCCACAGTCTGGTAGTTCTGCGCAAGGTATTTCGCAAATTAACTTACGTGGTTTAGGTGCTTCACGCTCACTAATTTTGGTTGATGGTCGTCGCTTACCTAAGTCACCTTCAACTGGTAACTCACAAGATTTGAACTCAATTCCAATGGCGGCGGTTGAGCGTATTGAAATTTTATCTGATGGTGCTTCAGCAGTATATGGTTCTGACGCTATCGCTGGTGTAGTTAACATTATTACCAGAAAAGATTTTAACGGTATTGAAATGCGTATCGGTGCTTCAGAAGTAAGCTTACCAGAAGACGGTGGTGACCGTGAAGAAGGCTCTGTAGTATTTGGTGCTTCAAGCGATAACTCTTCTGTAATTGGTGGTGTTTCTTGGAACAGCCGTGACATTATTTATGAAAATGCGTACCCATGGGTACAACCAGGCGCCTCTAGCTTCGGTGTTAACGTAAAGAAAGAAAATGGTTATAAATCTATTATTTCACAAGCTGAATGTGATAGTTTAGAAAACTTTAGTTTTGGCTCTGCTGGTAACTGTGGATATAACTTTAATGCAACGAATGCTAACGAAGCTTCTACATCAAACACATCAGCGTTCTTAAAAGCCAATTATGATATTAATGATGACTGGAGAATCTTATCGCATACTCTAGTATCAAAAACTAAGTCTTTTGGTCGTTATGCGCCATCTTTAAACGATGCTGGCGATGCGGCTTTCTTATCTGATAACAGTCCTAATAACCCAATTAATGTTAACAGCCCATTTTATGATGCAGAGTTTGCTAATTACATGGTAGCTAAGCGTGAGCAAGCTCGCGCAGATGCAATTGCTGATGGCAAAGAGCCAGGCCCAGATGAATTAGTTAATATTCGTCATCGTTTTGCTGCATTAGGTAACCGTGATAGTGAAGTTGACAACTGGTCTACAGACTTTATGATTAGTGTTGAAGGTCAAATTGGCGCAGTAGCAGTTGATTTTGGTGTACGTAAAAACCAAACAAAAACCTATGAAATAGGTCGTAACTACTTAATGGGTAGTAATGCTCGCGCAGCTATGGATAGTGGCGAATATATGCTAAACGACCCATTTGGCACTCGTTTTACTACTGATGCAGACCGTAATAACTATTCTAAATTACTAAGTGGCTTAAACGTAACTACATCGCGTATTGGTACTTTCCAGCAAGAAGAAGTGTTTGGCTCTGCTGCATTTGACGTAATGGAAATGGGTGGCGGCGCATTACAAGCGATTGTAGGTGCTGAATACCGTAAAGAAGATTACTCTGACACATACGATGCATTATCAGAAGCTGGTCAAGTAGGTGGTTCTGCAGGTAATAGTGCAGGCGGCGGCCGTAACTTGAAAAGTGCTTTCTTTGAAGCATTATTCCCAGTTATGGAAGGCCTAGAGTTTACACTAGCAGGTCGTTACGATGAGTACTCTGACTATGGTTCAGATTTCTCTCCTAAAGTGTCTGTTAGATATGAACCTATGGATGGCTTAGTATTGCGTGCATCATATGGTGAAGGTTTCCGCGCACCTACATTGGATATCCTTACAGCTAAGCCAGCTCCAGATAACCCAAGTGTATCAGATGCTCCGTCATGTCTTAATTTCGGAGAACCAGCAGATTGTGACGTGCAAGTAAGTGCGATTACTTTGGCTAACTCTGAAATTGGTTCTGAATCATCAGAGCAAATTTCATTAGGTTTAGCTTACCAACCAACAGATTGGTTAAACTTTTCTGCTGATTATTATGAGATTGAAATCTCTAACATGATCCGTTTCTTTGGTGCTACTACTATTTTGACTCGTGAACAAACCGGTGACCCAATTCCTGCCGGTTTAGGTGTAGAGCGTTTCAGTAATGGTGGTATTGAGCTAATCACTCAGGGTTATGCTAACGAAGGTAAATGGGAAGTTAGTGGTTTAGATGTAAATTTAAATACAACGTTTGACTTTGATGCAGCGGGTACATTAAAGCAAACATTACAATTTAGTCATCAGTTTGAAAGTAAAATTGATGGTGGTCGTAATACACTTAAAGATGCAGGTGAACCACAGCAACGTGCTTCATTGTCAAACAGCTATGCAATACAAGACTTTGACTTTACTTGGAACATCAATATGATTGGTTCTCAGTATGAAGATGTAACGCAAGTAGCTGGTGGTGGTGTTGAACGTACAGGTAACATTGCAACGTGGATCACACATGATTTACAAGCATCGTATAGCTTCCCTACAGGCACTAAGGTTTCTGTTGGTATGCAAAATGCTTTTGAGAAAGAGCCACAGTTAAGCAGCTTCGGTGGTCGTAACTATAACTTCGACCTTTATGATGCTTACGGTCGTGTTACGTACTTACGTTTCTCACAATCGTTTTAATTTATAAAATAAGTTAAATAAAAAGGTGGGTTTTAAACCCACCTTTTTTTATGGGTAAAAAATGCAACATTGGAATTCATACTGGTCAAGGACCAAATCACTTAATAGTTTTGCTGAAGGGGAGCACAGCCAAGGTTATAAAGGCATTGTCGCCAGTTTTTGGCAAACTATTTTTAAATCACTACCTGAACCAACTACAATTTTAGACCTAGCTACCGGGAATGGTGGACTGGCTGTTTTAGCGCAGCAATTTAATGCAAGTTTTGATGTTTATGCATCAGACGCGGCAAACATAGCACCATTATCTCAACATGCCCCCTCAGATCCTAATTACAAACACCTCGAAAAAATACATTTTTATGGCAATATGCCCTCTGAAACCTTAGCGTTTGAGAACGTTCAATTTGATAGTGTTATAAGTCAATTTGGTTTTGAGTATGCAGAGCCCGCCGCCGCTCTTTTAGCGGTAAATAAGGCATTAAAACCTAATGGTGAATTTATTGCGTTAGTACATCATCAATATTCATTTATTTCTACAGATTGTAAAATTGGGTTAAAAGTACTCAAAGACTTAAGTAAAGACAATGGTTTGTTATTGCAACTTCAAGACTTCGCTGATTTTTGTCAGTCTATTACAAATAAGGTAGAGCCGACTGCTGAGCAACAAGTTCAATTTAAGCAAAAAAATGTAGACCTGTTACAGCAAGTAAAATATCAGCAGAGTAAATGCAACAGTGAAGATGAGTTAGACTGGTTTAATTTATTAGTAAAAGAGCTACTTCCAGCGATCATTGATTGGCCGCAAACAGACAGTAAAAGAGTAGAAGAACTCCGTGATAACTTATATTCTTTTCAGCTTCGCTTACAAGATCAACAAGCCGCATCGTGGTCAAACTCAGATGTTGAGTATATAAAAACCCTTCTGCAAGATAATTGGTCCAGCTACGAGTTCGATGTTATGAAAATAGACGCAGGTATTTTTTGTTGGGTTATAAAAGCACGAAAGTAAATTTAACATTGAATGTATTGTACTAATTTAAAAGTGTAAATTAGTACAATAATAAATAGCTATGTAGTTCTTCATTGCTGTTTAAATTAAGTAAAAAAGAATTGTAAATTACTATCTGCTTATTATAACCAATAATCCCCTCATTAATAACGCAACAGCCCTGCAGGCTATTAATACTGTAGCGGTCTGTTTTGAATAGTTATCTTTCTGACTTGAGGCATATAAACCTCTGCCCCTCTGCTTATTTTATATAAGCTTTAAAGTTATTAATCCGCTAAGTGACTTTGTAGATATGTAGCAGCTACTATTACGCTTTTGTGCAGTTAAACTCAATTGTTCTATTTAGTTAGTAATATGTTACTGCTTTAGTATGGGCTGTTTTTCAATTTTAATGTAAAAGCTAGCTTAATAATTACTAAACCAAACATAATACAGAGATTAATTATAAGTAATATTAACTTTACTTCTATACCTTTATTTTTGCTCTATGCCCCGCCAAATATGAAAATCTGATTTTTATCAGTTAATTCATATACCCCTAAAAACTCAATTATAGATAAACAATAGTACCCACAATAAGTGCGGTAAATTGTTTATCAGATATTATTCATTGTGTTTATATGAATACATGTGCTTTGTAAATATATGTAAACAAGGGCTGTTTTATGTTAACTAGGTGTTGACCTGATGGTGTCCTTAGTAATACTCTTTAATTTGAAAATAGATGCTATGCAGATAACGTAGCTTTATTTTTCATAAAACAATGATAAAAATAAAACTATAGGGACAATAAAATGTTAAATACTAAAGTTTCAAAAGCTGTTCGCTTAGCGATTGCTTTTGGTGCAGCATCAACAGCTGCATTTTCAGCAAGTACAATTGCTGCTCAAGAAGGCGCAGAAAAAGTAGAACGGATAGAAGTTACAGGTTCGCGTATATTACGTGAAGGAGCTATATCACCATCACCAGTGACAGTTATTAGTGGGGACGATTTAGTAAACACTGGGGCTATGAATATCGGTGAAGTACTTAATAAACTACCCGCATTAGCTACTACGTATTCACTTGCAAACTCAGGTCGTTTTATTGGTACGGCCGGTATCAGTTTATTAGATTTACGTGGAATGGGCAGTGAGCGGACACTGGTTTTAGTCGATGGTAAACGTCACGTTGCTAGTGCTCCAGGTACTTCTTCAGTAGATACTAATACTATTCCAAGCGCTTGGATTGAAAAAGTTGAGATTATCACTGGTGGCGCATCAGCTGTATACGGCGCAGATGCGGTGACAGGTGTGGTTAACTTTATTCTTAAAAAAGATATAACGGGCTTCAATGTTTCGGCAACGAAAGGTTTTGCCGATAATAGCTCTTATCAAAATGAAAAGTATACTTTATCTTATGGTCAGGATTTTGCTGAAGGTCGTGGTAATGCCGCATTTTCAGTAGAATACAATTCACAAAACTCTTTAAACTCGCTAGATAACCCTTGGACAGCAACATCATATTCGTCTATGCCGTATGAAGTTGTAACAGGTCAAGCGCGACCAGATGGTCAAATTGATAGTGAAGCTTATCCGGATAAAATTGTAGTTCCTAATGCGGGTTATTACTTAATTTCGAATGCGGGTACGGTTTGGGATCCAAATACGGGTGGTATTTTAGGTAAGTTTAATGGCGATAGCACTTTGGGTGATGTATACACTGGCGCTATTGATGATGGTAATTACTGTGCCAGCCCTGGTTGTGATTTTATTAACTTACGCCAATATTCAGAAATTCAACCTAAGTTCGATCGTGTAAACTTTAACTTTAAAACAAACTATGATGTAACAGATGAGTTAAATGCATATTTTCAAGCGAAATATTCAAAAACGGAAGGCGAGAACATAGGCCAACCTTTCTTTCGCTTTTACAGTGGCGCAAATTTAATTAAGCGTGACAATGCTTTTCTAACTCCAGATACCGCTGCAATGATGGACGAAAAAGGCTTGTCTGTTATTGGCGTTAATAAAATGTATAACGATGTTGGCCGCCGTCTTGAGGAGAATACACGTGAAACAACGCGTTTCGTCGCCGGGATCCAAGGTAATATCAGTGATGACTGGTCAATGGATCTTTCTTTAGTACACGGTAAATCAGAGATAGAACGTATCAATGGTGCAAACGTAATTATGGCTAATTATGCAAATGCAATCGATGCAATTTTTGATGGAAATGGCGATATTGTTTGTCGTGATGCAGATGCAAGAGCGAATGGATGTGTAGCCGCAAACATAATGGGTGATGGTGCAATTAGCCAAGAAGCGATTGATTATGTAACAACAACATCAACAGGTACATCTGAAATTAAGCAAACAGTATTTAATGCAACATTTAGCAACTCAGCTATTTTTGAGCTGCCAGCTGGAATGGTTGGTTTTGCCGGTGGTGTTGAGTATCGCGATGAGAGCAGTGTAACGATTGAAGATGCTTTTGCTAAAACAGGTGCGACGTTCTTCAATGCCTTAGGTGAGACTGATGGTGGCTATGATGTAACCGAAGCCTTTTTTGAATTATCGGTACCTTTAATTGAAGATGTATTTTTGATTGACACTTTAGTTTTTGACACTGCAGTTCGCTATGCTGATTATTCAACAATTGGTGATGCAACCAGCTGGAAATTAGGTCTTGACTGGACTATAACCCCTGAGTTACGTGCTCGTTTTACCTTATCTGAAGCGATGCGTGCCCCTAATATAGATGAGTTATTTTCAGGACAAAGTCAGTCATTTGCGAGTGTAGATGATAGCTGTAAAGTATCTGAGCTGGATCAATTAAGTGCCGGTGGTCGCGCAATACGTGCAGCTAACTGTGCAGCCTTGGGTGTTCCTGCAGGATTTGACTCTAATTATGATAGTGCAACCCTTGAGACTTTAGTCGGCGGTAATCCGGATCTTCAACCTGAAGAGTCTAGATCAATTACTGCAGGTATTGTATATCAACCAGAGTGGTTAGAAGGGTTTAGCGTTACAGCCGATTACTGGGAAATAGATATTGATGACACAATAAGCGGCATTGGTTTTCAAACAATTATTGATCGTTGTGTAGACTCACCTACAGGCATTGACAATCAGTTTTGTGGCTTAATAACTCGCGACCCAAATACCAGCGAGATTACCTTACTAAAAGGTTTTGCACTTAATATCGCACGCAGCACTAACTCTGGTGTAGATTTTGAGGTTGGTTATGATTTTGATGCTTTAGGTGGTAGTTTCGATACTAGTTTTATTGGTACTTATTTGATTGAATCAAAAGATTATCCTTTCTCTGCAGAACCAGAAAACTACACTGATTCTGAAGGTGTATTAGGCGATGAAACATGGCAGGGCAATATTTCTGTTAATTATACTTATGAGAACCTCGCTATAGGCTTTAGCACTCGCTTTATTAATGGTGTTGAGCTATACGATCATAAAGAATTAGAAAGAAATCCAAACCCTTCAAACCAAATGCGTTACGGCTCATACTTTATAACAGACGCATCAGTTGGTTATAACTTTGATAGTGGCGTTGGCTTTAAAGTAGGCGTTGATAACCTATTTAATCGTCAATTACCTGGGAGCACAACAGGCACTGGAGCAGGTTCAGCAATATACGATAATATTGGCAGATTTGCTTATCTTCAAGCTACTTACAAGTTCTAAATATAATTTATAGTGTATAAAAACCTATATTAATAGAGTATTTAAGAACTACTAATTGGTGCAGTAATCTATAAAATACCCATAATCATTTTGATTATGGGTATTTTTTTATATTTATAAATAATATAGTCTTCAGGGTTTACATTTCACTGAGTAAAACGGTTGTTCCATATGAAAATTAAAATTTTATAGAGCTAATATTAAAAAGAGTTTGTTGTTCAACATCTAATCGCTAACCTCATTGAGACCTTTTATAACTCATGACCTACACCCTAAGACCTTATCAGATCGAGGCGGTTGAACGTACCGTTTTACACTTTAGAAAAACCAATGATCCCGCAGTGATAGTATTACCTACTGGTGCGGGTAAAAGTTTGGTAATTGCTGAGCTTGCGCGTATAGCTAAACAAAAAATATTAGTACTGGCGCATGTTAAAGAATTAGTAGAGCAAAACTCACAAAAATATAAAAGCTTTGGGCTTGAGGCGAGTATATTTTCGGCAGGATTAAAAGAAAAATCGTTAAACCATCAGGTTACTTTTGCTAGTGTGCAGTCGCTATCGCGTAATTTAGATCAGCTTAATGAGCATTATTCACTGTTAATTATTGATGAGTGCCATAGAGTTAATGGCGATAAAAAAAGCCAATACGGTAAAGTTATTAATGCCTTGCAAGCGCATAACCCACAATTAAAAGTATTAGGGTTAACGGCAACGCCTTATCGGTTAGGTATGGGGTGGATTTATCATCATCACTATCATGGTTTTGTGCGGGGCAATAAAGACAGCCCATTTAAAAGCTGTATTTTTGAATTACCGCTGCGCTATATGATCAAACATAACTATTTAACGCCGCCTAACGAAGTGGATGCGGCGATTAGTCATTACGACTTTTCGGCGTTAACCAGTGACGCATTTGGCCGTTATACTAATGAGGATATGAATGCGTTATTAAAAAACAGCGCACGCGCAACGCAGGCCATTTTACAACAAGTAATACAATATAGTGAAAACCGCCAAGGTATTATGATTTTTGCCGCTACGGTTATGCACGCACAAGAAATTTTAAGCTATTTACCTCATCAGCAAAGCGCCTTAATTACAGGTGACACACCTAATAGCGAACGCGATAAAATAATTAAACAATTTAAGGCCAAGCAATTAAAATACCTGGTTAATATATCGGTGTTAACCACAGGGTTTGATGCACCTCATGTTGATTTTATTGCTATTTTACGCCCTACTGAGTCGGTGAGTTTATATCAACAAATTGTCGGCAGAGGACTTAGATTAGCCGAGTCAAAAACAGATTGTTTGGTGATCGATTATGCCGGAAATGGTTTTGATTTGTTTCACCCTGAGGTTGGCGATAAAAAAGGCGATAGCGATAACGAGCCGGTACAAGTGCTTTGTCCTGGCTGTGGCTTTGCTAATATTTATTGGGGTAAAACTGACTCTACAGGAAAGGTTATTGAACACTTTGGTAGGCGCTGTAAGGGCTTGCTAGAAGATGATGAAGGTAATAAAGAGCAGTGCGATTATCGTTTTCGCTTTAAAGAGTGTGATGAATGTGGTGCACAAAACGATATAGCCGCACGTAAATGCCATGATTGCGGTGCGGTAATGGCCGACCCTGATGATAAATTACGCAATGCTTTAAATTTAAAAGATGCACTCGTACTTCGCTGTAGTGGTTTAAGTGTAACGCAGCTTAAAAATGAGATGATTAAAGTAACGTATTTTGACGAAGACGGTGCAAGTTGCGACGAAGTTTACGATATTGCAAATAAAGGGGCGGCGTATATTTTTAATCGGCAATTTGGTAAGCGGGTAGACCAAGGGCAAGCGCCCGTAAAATTTAAAACGGCAGAGCAGGTAATTAACGCACAGTTAGATTTAATTGCGCCCGACTTTGTAATTGCGCGTAAAAGTAAAAAATATGGTTGGAAGGTAGCAGATAAGCTGTTTGATTATAAAGGCAGTTTTAGAAAAGCTAATCAGTTAAACCCTTAGGTTTAACTGATTTATAATTTAGTATGGGAATGCAGATTAAGCTTCTTCTGCGTCCATTAATCCCCAACCATCGCCGTAACCGTTAAAGTTATTAGCTATGCTTTCAATGTATTGCTCAGCTTGGCCTAATAGAGTGTGCTCAGGAACCATTTGTACTTGAGTAATTACTTCCCATACGCCAGTGTCTTGGCATTTTTCGAGTTCAGCATGCTGTACTAATGTATCGGCTACTACTTCTTTGGCAAACTTTTCTGCATCGCTTTGTTGCTCAAATAAAATATAAAAATCGACTTGGTGCATTTTACTTAAATCAATACCAGCGGCGGCTATTTCAGCTAAAAGTTGGCCATTTTCGTCATCAGGAAATTGCATTAAAAAACTCATTAAAATTATTGTGTACTTGTTAGGGCTATTGTAACCAAAATAAACGCTTAAAGCGTACTAATTTTAATATTATAGATTGCATATTATGTCACTGGGTAGCTATTAAGTTAATGTAAGGCTCATTACGGCTATGATATTATAGAGTTGATGCATCGTTATATTTTAAGAATTAAAGGTAAGGATATTTACTTGTTTAATCAGTTTTTGCGTTACATGTTTATTTTTTGCATTCTTCTGAGTGCTCAGTCTGTTGCCTCTGAAAATGTAATAGAAGATTATGAGATTAAAGGGATAAATGACGATTTAGAAAAAAATGTTGCGCTTTATTTAAAACAACTTATAGGTGAAAAGCCGACCTTGACCCTGCGCCGCTATGCAAAAAAACAAGTCGAGAATAGTATTAAAGCATTAGGGTATTACAGCCCTAAAGTAGAGGTTAACTTTGATAAAGATGAGCGTGATTTGGTGGTTAGAGTTGAGCGAGGGCCAGCTACTCGCATCGCTGCAATAAATATTAGTGTAAAGGGGGCTGGCAAGCAGGACCCCGCTTTATTGGCAGTAATTAATAATATTACCCTAAAGCAGGGAGATATTTTAAACCACGGACATTATGACAGCGCGCATAAAAAAATAGAATCAATGCTGTTAGAGCTAGGTTATTTTGACGCTAAATGGCCTGCGCGTAAACTAGAAGTATCTTTGGGGAAACATAGCGCAGAAGTTACTTTTATTATTGAAACTGGGGGGCGTTATCAGTTTGGCGATATTGTAATTGCTAGCGATACCCCTGCTGAAAAGTATATTCGTTCTTTAGCGCCTTTTGCCAAAGGGCAGCCTTATAAATCGACCCACATAGCCGATTATAATCTTGATTTATCAAGCACTCCTTATTTTACTAGTGTACGAGTATATGCAGATATAACCGAACGTAAAAATAACCAAGTACCTATAAAAGTAGATGTATTACATAAACCTGCAAATAGCTATGAAGTGGGTGGTGGCTTTAGTACCGACTTAGGCCCCAAAGTGCGCTTTAAATGGAGTAAACCATGGATAACGCAAGATGGCCATTACCTAGAAAGTAACTTAAATGTGTCTGAGCGACAACAAGATATTTCAATGGCTTATACAATCCCAGAGGATGATCCTAATGACGATTTATGGCGTTTTTCGGTTGGTTATAAACTTGAGGATGAATTAGCTAATAATATTTATAGTGAAATACTTACCGGGCAAGTACAACGCCAATGGTTAACTGATAATAACTGGGTGCGTACCGCTTTTATACGCCGCGACCATGAAACATATAGAATAGGTGACGACGAAGAAGAAAGCAGTGAAATGTTAATGCCAGGTATTAGTTATGCACGTAAAAAATCAAAAGGGGGAACAACCCCTTATTGGGGCGAACAGTGGTTAATATCTGCAGAGTTTGGCGTAGAAGATGTACTCTCTAGTACTAATTTGATCCGCGTGCAGTTACAAAACGCTTGGCTGAGAACTTATTTAGACCGCCATTTAGTGTTTTTAAAAGCGAACCTAGGTGCCATGTTGGTCGATAATATAGCTAATGTGCCGTATTCACTGCGCTTTTTTGCTGGTGGCGATCAAAGTGTGCGTGGTTTTGCGTATCAATCAATTTCACCCGAAAACGATGAAGGGCAGCTAATAGGGGGTAAGTACTTAGTCTCTGGTACTGCAGAATACAACTATCAGTTTGCGCAAAATTGGCGGGTTGCTTTATTTGTAGATGGAGGTACTGCAACCAATGATTTTTCGGATAGATTTGAAGTAGGTGCTGGGTTTGGTTTTCGTTATTTAACACCTGTAGGTCCGGTTAGAATTGACCACGCTTGGGGACTTACCAAAGAAAGTAAAAGCACCCGTTTGAGTATTACTATAGGGCCTGAAATTTAATGACTGTATTTAAAAAAATAACTGCAAGTGTCAGTGCTGTTTTAGTCATACTGCTAATAACCGTATTTTGTATATTATTTACTGCACCCGGTAATCAATTTATTGCTTATAGTGCAAACAAGTTGGTTGATGGTTTAAATATTGACATTAAAAACGGCCGGTTTTTATATAACGATGTATTTAATGTTAGGTATAACAATAACGGGGTAGATTTTAATGCCCAGCAACTAAAGCTTAATTTATTTTGGTGGCAGTGCGACGGCATTTGCATTGATAATTTAAGTGCTAATACAATGGCCTTAACTTTGGAGCAATCAACTGAAGCAGTTGCAGAAGAGCCATCTGAGCCACTAACTAAAATTACCTTACCTTTTAATATCGCTGTTAAAAATATAGCTGTAAAAGTATTTACTTTAGAACATCCAAGCGCCAACGTGCGTGTTGATAACTTTAAGTTATCGGCAAAAGCGATGGGATCAGAGCTTGTAGTAAAAAGCTTAAACATACCTAAAATACTGGTTACGCTAAAAGAGCAAGCCCAATCCCAGCAATCACAAACAGCATCAACGGCAATTACGCAGCTTCCTGCACTGCCTAATATCGAATTTACTTCACCACTGGATATAACCATTGAGCAGTTTGATATTGATAAAGTGGCTATACAGCAGGGCGAGCAAGACTATGAGATAGAAAATATAGCACTGCAAATGACTGTAGAAGATGCCAAAATAAATTTATATTCTTTAGCGGCTCGTTATCAGCAGTGGCAATTAAATACACAACTTAACACAGAGCTTGCAGGTAATATGCCGCTAAAAGGTCATATTGTATTAAAAAGCCCGCAACACCAAGCTGACTTATCACTCAGTGGCGACTTGGCAAATTTAAATGTTGATTTAGAAACCACAGGGCAATTTCCGCTTAGTTTAAATGCCAATGCTAATTTAAAGCAAACAAACTACCCATTTACAGTTAAAGGCAAAATAAACCAGTGGCTGATCGACGCACAAAGCGAGCAGTTAACGCTACGTAAGGTTAACTTAAGTGCGCAGGGCAACGCAGATGACTATCAACTTAGTTTAACTGCAACGAGCCAGTTAGGCGCGTACCCAGCCGTTGATTTAAACACACAATTAACGGGCACGCTTACCCATGCACAGCTTTCTACATTGTCGGTTAAGGCCAACGACAGCACTGCAAAAATAAATGCCAATGTTAACTGGCAACAAGGTATAAAAGCAGATTTTGCAGGGACGCTATCGCATTTAAAAGCGCAATACTTAACAGATGCAGTAACGAGTGATATTTCTGGGCAGTTTAAAGGCTCATTTAATGCACAAACGGATACTTGGCAACTGAAAATGAATAATACCAAACTCACCGGCACACTTAACGACGTGCCATTAGAGTTTGCCGCAAACTTTAGGCTAGATAATGCATTAAAAGCTAATATTGATAGTTTTTATTTAAGCAGTGGTAAAAATAAATTAGAACTCAATGGCCAAATAGATAGCAAATGGTTAGTAGATGGCAATATAACGCTACAAAGTGATGGGCAGGCTAATATGCCATTTATTGCAGATGGTAAGGCCAATATAGCCCTTAGAGGTCAAAGGTTAACACCGTCGGTTGACTTAGCATTAATGCTAGATCGCTTTATTTTTGATGAAATAAACATAAGTAAGTTATCTGTTAAAGCTGATCTTGATACAGCGGCCGATTGGCAAACTAATATTGCAATAGATGTTGGTTCGGCTTTAGTTGCTGAGCAACAAATTAACAGTGTAAAAATAGATGCAACAGGGGATAAAAAAGATCATCAACTTACCGCATCTGTTGATGCGCAACAAGGTGCAGTTGAGTTTGAAGTTAATGGTCAACTTACCAATGCGATTTGGCAAGGTGCATTGAGCAATGTGCAGTTAAGCGATAAAAAGCTAAGCTTTAACAACAGTAAAAAAATTACACTTAACGTAAACACCCAAACAGGCGATTTTGATGTAAGTAAGCACTGCTGGCAATCTGCACAAAGTGAGTTGTGTATCGACACTTTGTCGCAAAATAAACAGTTAGGTCAATTCAATGCTAAATTAAACAATTTAGCACTTGAGGAACTAAAGCATTTACTACCTGATAATGTTGGTGCAGAAGGCGCTTTAACAGGGGAATTTGTTGCAAACTGGCAAGCGAGTGCGCTGAAAACATTACGCGCTTCTTTAAATTCAAATAACTTAATAGCCAAATACAATTCCGAAGAAGATAACTTTCGTTTACCAATAGAAACGCTTAGTGTGAATGCATTTACTGATTCTCAAACAGGTAAATTAACAGCTAACTTAAACTCTAGCGTGTTAGGTGAAATTACCACCCAAATTAATGTAGATGACATACAAAACACGCAAGCGTTAAGCGGTAATGTAAACATAGATAAAATATTATTTTCTAACTTGCAGCCATTTTTAGACACTATTGAGCAGCTCAAAGGCAATATTAGCGGTAAAATTGCATTAGCAGGTACATTAAAAGAGCCACTCCTTGAAGGTGAAGTAAATATTGATGATATTAATTTACAAGGTGAACAACTACCAATAGCACTTGAAAAATCGAATGTGAGTATTTTATTTAACAAAGCGACAGCAACAATTAAAGGCCTTTTAACAGATCCCCAAGGCGGGAATATTAAATTAAATGGCGACATAGATTGGCAAGGTGAACAACCAGCCGTTAACGTTGCAATAGTAGGTGAGCAATTTTATGTACGTGCTCAGCAAGGAGTCGTTTTTAAAGTATCTCCAGATTTAAAAATTGGTTTGGCTAACAACGCAATAAACCTTGTGGGTGAAGTAATTGTCCCTTATGGGCGAATTGAAATAGAAGAGTTGCCAGAGGGCGCTGTGCAAGTTAGCGATGACGAAATAATCGTTGATCAAAAAACCAAAGCGACTAAAAAAGTGCCATTTGATTACGATATAGATTTAAAACTGATTGTAAAAAATGACGTGAAAATTGAATCATTCGGTCTAGAATCTAAAGTAGAAGGCGATTTGGCGATTAAAATGAGCCAAGGAACTCCTATTATTGCCACAGGCGAGCTTAAGTTAGTAAACGGTACATACTTAGCATTTGGCCAAGATTTGTTAATTCGTACCGGCCAGGTTGGCTTTAGTGGCTCAATAGAGCAGCCTTACTTAAATATTAAAGCCATTCGTAATCCCGAAAACACCGCCAATGGTGTTATTGCTGGGGTAACGCTTACAGGTAATGTAGAGCAACCCAGGCTAAAAGTGTTTTCGGAGCCAGCGATGGATCAGGCACAAGCTTTGGCCTATTTACTCAATGGCCAACCACTAGGCGAGGGCGATAGCTCCACCGATGCTATGCTCACTCAGTTGTTACTTTCGCAGGGGGTTAGCCGCAGTGAAGGGCTGGTTTCTAAAGTGGGTGAAACGTTTGGTTTGTCGGATGTTAGCCTTACCTCTAAAGGCAGTGGTGAGCAAACAAAAGTAGAAATATCAGGCTATGTGGCACCGAGCTTACAAGTAAAATACAGTGTTGGTATTTTTGACTCCCTTAGTGAAGTGGCAATACGTTATCAGCTGCTTTCGCAGTTTTATATCGAAATAACCAGTGGGCTATATCAAAACGTAGATATACTTTATAAGTTTGATTGGGACTAATAACTACAGGTTAAAGCAGATGTTAGCAAGTAATAACCAAGCTTAAGGATAAGACCCTAATGTAAAACTATAATAATAAGGCGCTAATTTATGAAAAAGTACCTGTTAACAGTGGCCGCTGCGATGTTATTAAACGGCTGTGCTGGACAATATAAACAAAGCATTACCACGCAACAAGGTGAGCCTAAAATAAAGCACACTGCCAGTGACGTTATTACTAAAGCCGCCGAGGACGAGTGGCGAGTGGTTAACCCACAAAATATTTTAAAAATAACCTTACCCACAGGCGCCACTTATATTGAGCTTAATCCGCAGCTTGCTCCAAAGCATGTAAAAAACATTAAAAAACTTGCGCGAGAAGGCTTTTATCAAGGAACAAGTGTTTATCGCTTTGTTGAGGGATTTGTAGCTCAAGGTGGTGCTAGCAGTGCTAAAAAGATTATTAAGACTGCAAATAAATCACTTTTGGCCGAGTTTTATTTAACTACTAAACACCCGTTGGCAATTACAGCCCTTGAAGGTGATGGTTATGCACCTATAACTGGTTTTTTAAATGGTTTTGCGGTTGCTCAAAACGCACTACAAACCCAAACTTGGCAAGTGCATTGCAGTGGCATATTTGCAATGGCGCGAGATAACGATATAAATAGTGCAAGCACCGAATTCTTTATCACTATAGGGCAAGCGCCACGTTATTTAGATAAAAACACCACTGTATTTGGACGCGTACTTGAGGGTATAGAGCATGTTAACCGCTTAGAGCGTACCGCTCGCAATGATAAAGAATTTAACCCAATAACTGATATTCAAGTACTTGAAGACATTAATAATAGTGATAAAAGTGTTTTTAAAGTGATGAAAACAAACTCACAGGCATTTAAAAACCTAATTGCGGCAAGAAAAAATCGCTCTGAGCCTTGGTTTGTACATACAGCTAATTATATAGACGTGTGCGCTGTGGCTATTCCCACCAAACGTAGTGAATAAAAAAGGAGCCTAGGCTCCTTTTTTATTACAATAAACACTTATTGGCGGTTAATTTTAACTGCAAATGGCGTGTCGTTATTATGAGTTGAGCGATACGGATTTATATCAAGGCCACCACGGCGCGTATAGCGAGCATAAACTTCAAGATTTTTAATGCTGAGCTGAGTGCTTAAATCGCTATAAATACGCTCCACGCATTGTTCATGAAACTCATTATGGGTTCTAAACGAAATTAAGTAGCGCAGTAACGACTCTCTACATATTTGCTCACCTGTATAACGAATAATTACACTTGCCCAATCGGGTTGTGAGGTAATTAAGCAGTTAGACTTAAGTAAGTGGCTATGCAGGGTTTCGGTTACCGTTTTATTGCTTTGCGATTTTAGAGAATGAGCGTCAATATCGTAGTTATCAATTTCGATATCTAAATCATCAATACACTCACCAGGTAATGGGGTGTAAGGAAGGCAGTTATACTCATCTGCATTGTATAAAGTTACCTGTACTAAGCTGTTAACCACTGCGGTTAGATCTTTAACTAAATGCTGTTTCACTTCATCACGGCTGTTAAATCGAGTTTGGTTAAAGCTATTTAAATACAGTTTAAACGATTTAGATTCAACAAGGTGACTGCTTTGGCAGGCAAAAGTAAATACAGCGATAGCGACTTGCGGCTTGCCTTTGGCGTTTAACCACGACAGCTCGTAACCAGTCCAAATGTCTTGGCCTTTGAATGGTAAAGCGGCTTCGTCAATATTTAAAGCATCTCTATTTAGCTTGCGTGCAATTGGAAAAAGTAAGCTTGGAGTATATTGATCTATATATTCAGTTGATTGGCCTAACACACTGCCTTTAAGGTCGGGAGAATTGCTGTAATCTGTCATGTTTGCCCTTAAATAGTTACAATAGCGGCATTATATCTAATTTAAATGAGTTTCATAGTATGTCTGTTGTATTGCAGTTAACCCAGCTACACCAAAGGTTTAATGACAAAACCCTAAAAAACACGCAAAAACATCCACTTATGGTGCACGATGAGCAATGGCCAAGCCCATGTGAAATAGGCAATGTTGATCAACAAGGTAATATTCAGTGGCAAGCTGTGCTGCAGCAACCTGCAGGCTCGCTTAATGATTTAGCTAAGGCGTTGGATGTTACATTTCCAAGTGGCTTAAATGCGCTTTATGGGCATATGTATGGTGGCAATATTCAAGCTAGTATTGATGGTCACCAAGTTGAATTGTTACAGGCATGGAATAGCGATGACTTTGATTTATTGCAACAAAATATAACTGGCCACGTTTTAATGAAGCGTAAACTTAAACAACCTGAAACAGTATTTATAGGGTTAACAGCACAAGATGATTTGTTAGTAAGTGTGTTATTGCACAGCGGTGAAGTGTGCTTAGAGTACGTAGGCAAAAAAACGCATCATGTGCTTGCTGCCAATATAGAAGAATTTTTGCAAGCGCTTGAGGTTTAATTAAAACAGGCGTTAATTACCTTAAAACGATTTAGTGTAAAGTATTAGCTCGGAATTAATTTTAATATCGAGCTAATACATTAATAATATCTTTAACTTATTGAAAGTCCCACGATATGTTAGACACTAAGGCGCAGGGCTCACACCTAAAATCAAATAATCCAAACCAGGATTCAGGTAACCTCCAATCGCCATTACAGCTTGGGCATTTACGCTCTAGTTCAGAAGTTTTATCGGTGCCACCTACGCGGTATATATAGTAATACACAGGTTTTTTAGTTAAAAAGCTAATTCGTTTAGTAATGTCTTTACCGCGGCGGAATAAGTCGCTTTTAATACTCGAAATTTCTTCAAGAGCAGGAAACTCACAACGTGTTGCGCCATTAATTTGAATTTGATCGCAGGCTTGCCAGTCTTCCTGCCATTTAATTAAGGTTTTATAATCACCATTAGCAATTGCTGGGATCTGAAATAGCGGTACCGGTAAAAAGTCGTCACCACAATAAAGTGGGCTACAAGTATGCACATAAGTGGTGTATAAAATATAGCTAGAAGGCTCGGCGCAGCAATCAGACCCATTAGAATGAATATCTTGACCAATAATTTTTACTTTTGGCGCAAGTAAACCAGCGCTGTGCAATTGCTCAATGCTGTGTTTTACAAATGGACTATTGTTAAGCGGGTGCATAGCATCTTCGTTTGGGCACATAACACGGGTAATAAAGTAACCATCTTTTAAAACAGTAGGAAACTCTTCGCCCATTATTTGGCCATTAAAACGTAGCGCATTAACCAAGCGATTAATAGCTTGTTCGGCTTTCTCTAAAGTGGTGTCTTGGTAGCAATCAAAGGTTAAATCAACAACGAACATTTATAGTCTCGAATTATTATTTTTCTAGTAGGGTAAGTAACCGGTCGAGCTTTTCTTCAATTCTGTCTAGCTGCGAAGTTTTAGAATCGCTACTACTCGGCTGTACTTGGCTTTTCATTAAGTTATAAATTGAATCTGGATTGTTTTTATACTGACTCACCGCCGCAATAATAACAGGCATCGGCACAGGCTTAATTAAACGACTTTTAGTAAGCGCGACAGTAGGTACTTTGCCTTCATCAAGAAGGACTTTAATTGCATCAAATACAGCAGCATTCATTAGGTTTATAACTCTTTAGTATAAATAGGTACGCAGCATGAAGCTGCTGCGTGGAGGCTATAGTAACAATAAATAGGGAGGGGCACATTAAATGTCCCAAATTAAATCAATTACCTTAAAATTAATTGCCTTGGCGAAGGCGTACATCAAGCTCATCAATAACTTCACTCCAATCACTGTCCTCTGCGAGTGATTCAGCTAAAAAATGCTGTTGAGATTCATCCCAAAAAGGTGCATCTTGTATTAACGTTGTATCTTCAATCGCATGGGAAGCAATAAAAGCATCAATCTGAGCTTCAGAACTAGGTAAGCCAAGTTGTGCAAACAGTGTATTTATATCGTGCTTTGTTGTATCCATGTTGTGCTCCTAGCGTGTCAAAATAAGATTATAAATAAACTATAGTCTAAGCCAGCTAAACTCACGCTGAATTTACCATTAATAACTTTACAGCTATAGTTTAGAAAGTGAGTAAATAAAGCGCTTATTTAGAGAACAAATATAAATTTATTATGTGTGTAAGTTGTAGCTATGAGTAAACCCAATCGCATTAAGTTAGTGATTATAGCGCCAAGCTAATGGTTTAATCATAAGGCGAAAATAATGATGTGTTGTTCTAATACAAAAAAGGAATAATAATGACTGTGACCACCCAAGCCGATACATTTAGCGTACAGTATTTAGCCGCAGAAGATATAAGTATTGCCGCGAGTTTAATTTATCAGGCGTACCACGACGATCCTATTTTACAAACTATGCTCAATTACGAGCAAGAGAGTAAATCGGCCTACGAAAAAAAACTTCGGTCATTAATTCGCGAAGAGCTAAGCAGCTTTTGGCAAGAAAAGCAGCCGCTTATTGGTTTATATCGTAACGATAAGCTCAAAGCCGTTGCCTGCGTGTTCGAATCAAACAGCCAATTACAGGCGCAGCGTTATTGGCATTGGCGCTTAAAGCTAATGTTAAGTGCTGGTTACTTACAAACCAATCAACTAATAGATAAAGAGCAAACAATTAGAGATGCACTAGAGCAGCAGGGCAACTACTATTTTTTAGCTTTTATTGCGGTCGATCCGCATTTTCATGGCCAAGGGTTTGGGCGTTATTTATTAAGAGGCCTAAATGACCTAGTTCAATCTAATGCTGAGTCTACAGGTATGGCGGTGTTTGTAACGCGCAAAGAGCATACTCAATTTTTTAAAACCGAAGGGTTTGAAAGCTTTAAGCAGCTTACTTTTAATAAGATTGCGGGCGAATTGTTATTTAAGTCAAAAAACTAAATTTAATTTAGGTTATAAGGTAGCCTGCATTGGTGGTTTACATCCCAAAACGGACATATGACCGTGAGATATATCTCACATCGCTGTGCGAGTTGTCAGTTTAAATTGCATTGAAATAGTTATTCCTTACCTATTTGATTGATATGTAAGGTTATTTTTATAGTTTGTGTTTTTTAATATAAATGCCATTTAATAATTAACAGCTAGGTACTATATCTACTAGCCATTTGCTTTAAACTTTACTTTGTCAAGACGACACAGCTCAATGATTGAGTGATTGCCAAGGATACGGAAGTAGGCAACATAGCAGACGCTAGCAAGAAGCAAAACGGACAAGTTAACACGGATGCAAGGATGAGTAGGAAAGTGCATGATGCGCTTAAGTGGCAGGAGCTACTAAGGGATAATCAAGGATGGCGCTACAGGAAGTAGCCGGAGCGTTAGTTTACGCAGGACAGCCAAGGTGGCAAGAGGATATTGCAGGATGCAATGTGAGGGTGAACAAGGTTGTTTGCTCGTTCAGAGGATGATAATACGGATTACACAGGTAAAGGATACCTAACAGGATGTTTGTCAATTGGGGCGTAACTTTAGTTACGCCTTAGTTTTTTGTGTTTTACTTATTTTTAAATTAAACCTTACCCTAAATTAAACTTTTAGCGCAGTATAAAGGTTATATTTTATGCGGTGGAATAACCACACTTTTTAAATACTCATTTTCCATGATCAGTATTCCCTGATAGGCATTTTCGCCATCACTTGAAAACTCAAAAATAAATTCGCTTTTCACTCCAGGTTTACCACTTTTTAAAAAGCCAAAGCGGCGTTTACTACAGGCAACGCTCATTAATTGCACCTGCAGTTGTTCGCTTTGGCGTTTAGCATGAACGTTCGCCGCCTCGGCTACCTTTCGGTTTAGCCAAAATAAGTAAATTACACTACCAATAAGTATGAACGTCCATAAACTTGCCATTTAAGAGAATAACCTTCCAATTGCACGCGCGAGGGTTTCGCTACGATTTTCTTTACGTAATAAGCCTAATAAATGCGGGCGAATGGTGGGTATTGCAACTAAATCAGCAAAAACACTCACAAATAGTTCAGTAATTTGTTGATGGTGTGCACAGTTGTCCATAAATACATGCAAGCGTTCAGGGTCTTCTAGTTGTTTAAAACAACGCCCAGCAATAGTGAGCAGTACGTCAGCATCTTGATTAACCGATGAAGTTAATACGCTATCGACCAATTGGGCGGTTAAGCCTTGCGCTTGCGCTTTAGAAAGCGAACGTAGCGCTACTGTAACAGCAAACGGGTCGTTATTTTTTATAGCCGCTTGGCCGAACTCTACTAGTAATTGACTTAATGAGGGCGGTATTTCTACATGCTCAAGCATGGCGCTAAAGGGCTGTAATACCTCAACGGGCAAATGAGGCCAGGCTTTTTGTAAATTAGCTAAGTTAGTCTCATTATCGAGGCGCAGTGCAAAATCGGCAATGCCTTGTAATGCCACACTTTGCCAATTTTCAAAACCCAGCTTACCACTAAAGTACAGCTGCGTATGCTCGTAATACTGTGATGCAGGTTGTTTTAATAGTACTTTAAGTTGCGCATTAAAGGCTGCTAATTTATTAGCGTTTGGTGTAAAAACATAAGGATTGTTATCAAGTTTACCATCGGCTTGCTCACCGGTAAGTTGTGTGCCGAGTGCTTCAATTACCATGTCGGCAAAGTGATCGCGACTCGCACTCACCAGTTTGCTTTGCTCATCTACTGGAAATTTCAAAAACCATACATAAGGTTCTTTACTCGCTTTACTATCCCAAAACTGAATAGCTAACCACGCATGACCAGCAAGCGGATATGGGTAAGGGACTTGTGCTTGCTCTATGGCTAAAAATTGTTTTTTATCAAGCTTAGTTATGTGTCTACCAATATCAAACGCGCGCCACTGAGTACCTGCATTATCTAAAAGCTGCCCTAATGTCGCTATTTGCTTACTCATCGTTTTCTCAATTGTTTTTACTACAAAATTGCGTCAATTATACGCCATAGCAAAGGTTGAGGGAACCGCGCTTATAGAGTTTGAGTTTTGATTTTGCTAAATAACTGAGCAAGCGGGGGTAATATTAAGCGGGTATTTTCAGTTACTATAATTTCCCTCTTAATAAATACAAATGGTATTATTACTTCATCTAGTTTTAAGAGGGCGGTTATGTACCAGCAAACCCAAGCTTATTTAGTGCAGTTAAGGGCACTTTTAAAAAAGCATCAGCTTTGGCAAAATGAGCCAATAGCAGCAGAAGCATTACAATCAAACGTGCCTTTTTGCCACGACACCATGGCATTTGAACAATGGTTACAGTTTGTATTTATTGAAAAAGTTGAGCAGCTAATTATTGATAAGCAGCCATTGCCGCGCAACTTTGCAATTGCTCCTATGGCACAAATGACGCTTGCGAGTAAAAAAGGCAGCGATGAAATTATTACTCTGTTAACAGCTCTCGATGCCTTTTTAGGAGATCCAAATGAGTGAGCGCCCAATACCAATTGAGTATGGCGAACTGACTATCTTGTATCAGGATGAAAACTACGTAGCCATAGATAAACCCTCAGGCTTATTAGTGCATCGTTCGTTTTTAGATAAGCACGAAACCCAGTTTGCTATGCAAATGCTACGCGATCAACTTGGGCAGCATGTTTTTCCGGTACATAGGCTCGATAGACCCACATCGGGGGTGTTACTGTTTGCGTTAAGTTCAGAAGCGGCCCGCGATATGAATCAGTTATTTATTGAAGGCACTATTAGTAAACGCTATTTAGCCTTAGTACGTGGTTTTGCACCCGAGTCGGTATTTTTAGATAAACCACTAAAAGAAGAGCTGGACAAAATAGCAGATAAGTTTGCCGATCAAGACAAAGCGCCACAAGAAGCGCAAACTCAGTTTAACTGCTTGCACCAAGCAGCCTTACCTATTCCCATTGGCAAGTATCCAACGGTGCGCTATTCCCTCGTAGAATGTTTTCCTAAAACGGGGCGTAAACATCAAATTCGTCGGCATTTAAAGCATTTATCACTGCCTATCATTGGCGATGTAAACCATGGTGATAATCAGCATAATCAATTTTTTAGGGAGCATTTTGAGCTGCGCAGATTAATGTTATTTGCAACTGAGCTTAGCTTTGTGCACCCTTATAGTAATGAATCAATAACAATTAAAGCGCCACTAGGTGATGCAATGCTCAGCATTTGCAAACAACTAGGTTGGCCAGATGAAGAAAAGGATTATTAATTAATGGCACATATTAGTATTTTTGTAGGCAGCGTATATGGCGGTGCAGAGCGTTTAAGTGACGAAGTAGCCACAACAATAGAGCAAGCTGGGCATGGCGTTACGGTATTTAATGAGCCAGTGTTGAGCGACATTCAAAGTGCGTCACATATTTTAATTATTACCTCAACAACCGGCCAAGGCGATGTGCCTGATAACTTGGCTGATTTTTATAATCAGTTAAATAGTACTTTTCCTATGTTAACCGACAAGCCATTTGGAATTATTGCCATGGGCGACAGAAGCTACGGCGACACCTTTTGTGGTGCAGGGCGCAGCTTTGATGAATTATTACGTGACTTACAAGCTAAGCCTGTTGGTAACCGCTTAGAGGTTGATGCCTGCGAAGACTTTGAACCTTGGCCGGTTACCGAGCCGTGGTTAACAACTTGGTTAGGTAAGTTATAATTTAATGAAAACAACAACAAAAAAACATGCACTGAGTTTGGTGGTTTTAGCGGGAGGTTTAGGAAGTCGTTTTGGCGGTAATAAACAAATTGCTGAAATTAGTGGGCTTGGTTGCACCATTATGGAGTTAAGCATTGCCGATGCAGTTGCTGCCGGTGTAACGCAGGTGGTGCTTATAATTAACCAAGCGGTGCGCAGCGAAATAGAGCAAATAATTTTACCACGTTTAGCAGCAAATATAGACGTTGTACTTATCGAGCAGCATACCAGTTTAGTGCCAAAACAATTTGAGCAACTTGCCCAACAGCGCGAAAAGCCATGGGGTACTGGGCATGCGTTATTATGCGCCAAAGACGTGATTAATAATCCGGCAATTGTTATTACCGCCGATGATTACTATGGTGCATCGTCGTTTAAGCTCCTTAGTGAGCACTTTAAACACCAAGGTAATTGGGCCATGGTAGGCTATCCTATAGTCGATACGTTATCGGGGGAAGGCGGTGTGAATCGGGGTGTTTGCCAAGTCGAAGACAACCAACTGCTGAGAATAGTTGAATACTTAAACATTCAACAACAAGCAGGGCAAATAATGGGTGATAACCCAGCAGGAGTGCGCGAAGGTATTGCGAAAGATGCGTTGGGCTCTATGAGTTTTTGGGGAGTAACCCCCTCATTTTTTCAATACTTAGAACAAGGTTTTACTGCCTTTTTACAGCAATACGATACAGCTGTAA
Organism: Pseudoalteromonas sp. K222D; assembly: GCF_017653575.1. Taxonomy (NCBI): domain Bacteria; kingdom Pseudomonadati; phylum Pseudomonadota; class Gammaproteobacteria; order Alteromonadales; family Pseudoalteromonadaceae; genus Pseudoalteromonas; species Pseudoalteromonas sp. K222D. Next base: position 49,602 of record NZ_JAGGDL010000011.1, on the reverse strand, counting down.
AAGTGGAATATTATTTACCGGATCAAATTCAGCGCGCAATTACCACCAAGCAGCAAGCTGTGAGTATTTATCGTGCTCAAGAATCTTGGTACGGCGTTACCTACAGGTCAGAATTTGTCAGCGTTGCTGCAACCTTATATAAATTACGACATTAATAAATAGCACGTACTTGCCTTTTTAGGCGCAAAAATAGCGAAATAAAAAATGAATTTAAATCCTATCGCGATGCAATTAGCGCAAAGCTTTGGCCTTGGCAATAAACACATAACAATGAAAGCAATTGGCAGTGGCCATATAAACTGCACTATGCTGCTTAGCGCTCCGCAAGAGTTATTAGTGCTGCAAAAGCTCAATGTTGATGTGTTTCCTGAGCCCGATTTACTCGTAAAAAATGCCCGTTTAATAGAGCAACACCTAACTAGCAAGCAGCAATTGGGTGAGTACAACTTAGATATTATTCGCCACGTAGCGACTATTAATAATGACTATTTAGTTAACTGTGATCAGGGGGTATGGCGAGCACTAGAGTTTATTGGTGGCAGTTACAGCGACGATGTAGTCACTAATGCTACCCAAGCGCAAACTGCGGCGAATGCCTTTGGTCAATTTGCTGTGGCGCTAGAGGATTTTGATGCAGAACAATTGCACCATGTGATCCCTGATTTTCATAACTTAGCCATGCGTGCACAGACGTTTAAAACTGCAGTTAGTCTTGACCCAGAGCAGCGCTTAGCTAGTTGCCAAGCTGAGGTTGATTTTTGTTTATCGCAATTTACACTCATTGATGAACTCCAAGCATTAGCAGGATCTATACCGATAAGGCCTTGTCATAACGATACAAAAATAAATAACATGCTGTTTTGTGAGCAATCACATAATGCTAAAGCGGTAATCGATTTAGACACTTGTATGCCAGGGTATTGGCTTTACGACTTTGGTGATATGGTACGCACCTTTTGCTCACCAGAGCAAGAAGACTCCACCGATTTAAGTAATGTAGGTGTGCGCGAAGAAATATTTGCAGCCATAGTTAAAGGTTACGTAGAGCCATTAAAAGGCCTGATCACCGAGCAAGAAAAACAAAGCTTTTGGCTAGGTGCTAAAGTGATGACCTTTATGATAGGCCTGCGATTTTTAACAGATTATATTGATGGCGATAATTATTTTTCAATCAAACATGCCAATCATAATTTAGAGCGGGCGCAAAATCAGTTTGCGCTTTATAAAGATATTATTGCAAAACAAAGCACCCTTAAAGCAATATTAGCACAAGCCTAAAATAACTAAGGCGCTATAAGCGCCTTAGTTTTACCTGTTGCAGTTTAACTGCTTCTAACATCTACTTTTAATTTAAGCTTTTGCCCCGGCTGTAAATACTTTTGCCCGGCTAAACTATTCCACTTTATAATGTCGTTTACAGTTAAGTTAAACTTAGACGCAATACGCGCTAACGAATCACCACGGCGCACTTTATACGTAATTGTACGATGCGTAGTGTTTGCTGCTGTCTTTGCTTTATTAGCAGATTTATATACCGTTAGCTTTTGATTTAAACGCAATGTGGCGCTTTTCTTCAGCTTATTCCACTTTGCAAGCTCATCCATAGTGACATCGTATTCACGACTAATATCCCACAGCGTATCACCACTTTTAACCGTATGCGAAAGCTTAGTACGGCTGGTATTATTAGCCGCAGAGCGCATTTGCTCTGGTAAATGTTCGCTATTAATTGCGCCATCAGTTAGTGGCACTAATAGTTGCTGACCGACTCTAATTGTATTTGAGCTTAACTTATTTAATGATCGGATTGCACTGGTGCTGGTGGTAAACTTTTTGGCAATAACCGATAAACTGTCGCCACGCTCAACCGTATATTGCTGCCAGCGTAAGCGGTTTTTAATATCAGTATTAGCTAATTTTTGACTAAACTGCTCAGCTTTATCAACCGGTAATAGTAAAGAATGCGGGCCATTAGGATCGGTTGCCCAACGATTAAAACCAGGGTTTAACCTATACAACTCAGTGAGTGTTATATCGGCCATTTCTGCAGCGAGTGCTAAGTCAATTTGCGAACCAATTTCAACTACTTCAACAACTTGTGCATTTATAATAGGATTCCACGTCACGTTAAAGTCATCTGAGCGCTTTAACAAGTCGGCCAGTGCTAATAATTTTGGTACATAGGCGGTGGTTTCGCTAGGTAAATCAAGTGACCAAAAATCGGTCGGCAAGTGTTTTTTGCGATTCTTTTTAATCGCGCGCAACAAGCGACCTTCACCCGAGTTATAAGCTGCAATGGCATTGAGCCAATCGCCCTCAAGGGTTTTGTGTAAATACGACAAGTAATCAAGCGCAGCGCGAGTTGATTGTACTATGTCGCGACGCCCGTCATACCACCAGTTTTGCTTTAAATCGAAACGCTCACCGGTTTGTGGCATAAATTGCCAAATACCCGACGCCGTGCGATGCGAGTAACCAAACGGATCAAAAGCACTCTCTACAATAGGCAGCAGTGCAATTTCGATAGGCATTTCACGTTTTTCTATTTCTTCAACAATAAAATGCAAATAAGGTTCGGCACGCTTCGAAATACGATTTAAATAAGATTGGTGCTTTGCATAATAGTTACGCTCGGTAACTACGGGGCGATTTTGCGGCACCTCTATTGAAAGCTGGTAACGAATACGCTCCCATACATCATCAAAAATAGGTGCTTCAGTGTCAGTATCTTTAACGTGTTGATACTTGGCGCTGCTCATTAATGCATTGCTAATATCGTGTGGACTTGCGCCTCCAAGCTGCTTATTTGCTTGAGTTGCGGCTTGCGAGTCAGTGTTTTCGTTTGTTAACGTTTGACAGCCGCTTAGTGCTAATACTAAAACCAGTAATAGGGGAGATTTATTCATAAATACCAATACATGGGGTAAAAAACTCGGCGAATACTACCCGTTATGAGCTAACATTGCCACTTGTGACCTTTTAAAACACTTAGCAATAATCAAATGCTAATTTTAACTTGTTTTTTGCTAAACAAAAAGTACATGTGGCTATTGGTTAGCGGATTAAAAATGGTCTTTGAACTTTCTCAGACCCGCAAAGTTTTCCCAAGGTTCATTGTTTTTTGTAACCGAGCAAAATTCTTTTGGTAATAGTTCAGTAATGTTAGGTAAATCGCTGCGCATAAAGGGGTTTATTTTTAGCTCTTGGCCGATAGTGCTTGGTAAAGTAATTTCATTTTTGCTGCGCAGTCCATCTACTCTTTTACTATAGGCAAGTAGCTCTGGGTTACGCGGTTCAATGGCTGTTGCAAAAGCGAGGTTAGCTTGAGTGTATTCGTGAGTACAGTAAACTTTGCAATCAGCAGGTAATTCGCGCAGTTTATTAAACGAGTGCCACATTTGCTCTGCAGAGCCTTCAAATAAACGCCCACAACCACCACTAAATAAAGTATCACCAGTAAAGGCAAGTTGTTCATTAACATAACAAATATGATCTAGAGTATGCCCGGGTGTCGCTATAATATTAAAAGCAGTATTAAGCACTGTAATACTTTGGCCATCAGTAAGTTGCTGAGTAATCCCCTTAAACGGGCTGTTAGTTGGGCCGTATACAGCAATATTTGGGTTTTCGCTAACCAGCTTTGCTACGCCATCGGTATGGTCGTAATGATGATGGGTAATTAAAATACCCGCCAAGGTTAAATTATGCTGCGCCAAATAATCAAGTACTGGCTCTGCTTGGCCCGGATCGACTACCCAAGCTTGCGTATTATTGCTTGTAGTTAAGCACCAAATATAATTATCTGAAAAGGCTTTAATTGCTTTGACTTGCACCATGTAACGTTGCTCTATAAAGTGACAGTTAACACCTAGTATAACGAGCTCATAAAATGAAACCAGCCCTTAGTTTTCAAGAAGGACCTAAACCGTTGTCATGGCAGCAGTTTCCTCATGGGGATTATTTACGCTGTGAGATTGAACGTAAATTAGCGCCGTGGCTCCCCCGTATGTTTGGCTACCATATGCTTAAGTTAGGTAGTTTGAGTGGCGAGCTAAACACCAGTAAATGTTTAATAAAACACCAAGTGTGCGTAGCGCAAGCGGGCGCTCACACCGGCGTTATTGCCGATATAGACGAATTACCATTTTATGAGCACACTATTGATGCATGTATTTTAAGCCATTGCTTAGAGTATCACTCAGATCCTCACCATATTTTACGCGAAGCACATCGCACTTTAATTCCAGGTGGGTATATTGTGGTAACAGGCTTTAATCCGTTTAGTTTATGTGGGCTTGCCCAATTACTGCCATTTAGTGGCCAGAAACTGCCATGGACAGGGCGTTTTTTTACCCCTGCACGGGTTAAAGATTGGCTTAATTTATTGGGGTTTGAAATAGTGAGTGATGAGCGCTTTATTTACTCATCACTGGCGCGAGGTAATAGATTGTCGCGTTTTGCGTTTTGGCGTAGCTTTACCAAACAATACTTAAAACCTATGGGCAGTGTTTACATGCTGGTGGCACGTAAACGTGTTGCACCGCTCACACCCATTAAACCTAAGTGGCATGCTCGCCCGCGCTTTACAACAGTAGAAGGGGGCCTTAGACAAACCTCAAAGCAACACTTAAAGCATTGTGAGCAAAATAAAAAGTAATTTGGTATGTGCTAATCAGCTTTAAGGTTGATAACCTACATCATCGAGTAAATCTTTACTGCCAGCGGCATCGCGCGCTAAGTCATCTACAATTTCATTGTATTTATGACCGCTATGCCCTTTAACCCATTTCCAGGTTACGGTGTGTTTAGCGCACGCTAAATCGAGGCGTTTCCATAAGTCGACATTTTTTACTGGTTTTTTAGCTGAGGTTAACCAGCCGCGCTTTTTCCAATTCGTGATCCAAGACTCAATACCTTGTTTCACATATTGGCTATCGGTAGTGATATTAATAACACATGGGCGAGTTAATACTTCCAGAGCCACAATTGCCCCCAGCATTTCCATGCGATTATTAGTTGTTAGTTTATAACCTTGACTCAATTTTTTTTCATGTTCGTTATAAATCATGAATATACCATAACCACCGGGGCCTGGATTACCTAAACACGAACCATCGGTATAAATCTCTACGGTTTTTTCCACTGTTTTACCTTGATATTATGTACAATAAAGTGATTATAGAAAGATACCAGAGTCAGGATTAATTCGATATGGCACGCAGACAAATAGTTTTAGATACAGAAACCACCGGCATCGACCCTAAACAAGGGCATCGTATTATCGAAATAGGGTGTGTTGAATTAGTAAATCGCCGCTTAACCGGCAATAACTTTCATGTGTATATTAACCCGCAGCGCAACAGTGAAGAAGAAGCAATAGATGTTCACGGTATCACTAATGAGTTTTTACGTGATAAACCATTGTTTCATCAAATTGCTCAAGAGTTTTTTGATTATATTAAGGGTGCAGAACTGGTTATTCATAATGCGCCGTTCGATATTGGCCATATGGATAACGAATTTTCTCTGCTTAACCAGGGCTATCCTAAAACGGCCACTTTCTGTCAAGTACTCGACACGCTTAAAATGGCGCGTGACTTGCATCCAGGACAAAAGAACAACCTAGATGCGTTATGCCGTCGTTACGACGTAGATAACGCTAAGCGAACCTTGCACGGCGCATTACTGGATTCTGAAATATTAGCTGACGTTTACCTAGCAATGACTGGCGGACAAGTTAAGCTAAATTTGAATCAAAATAAAAATGACGATACCGATCAGCAAAAAGGCGGAATACGACGCTTAAGCGCCCAAAGAGCACCTCTTGTAGTATTAAGCGCCAGTGAGGCAGAACAAGCTGCACACGAAGCACGATTAGATATTGTTAATAATGAAGGCGGCCACTGTATATGGCGCGCTGATTAAGGCCATATTATGAAAACCTTTTATTTGGTAACCGCATTAGTATCTGCTAGTTTTTTTGCAACCAGCGCATATGGCGTTAAACAAGTTGAAGTACTAAAGCGTGATGGGAGGCAAAATGAAATCCCTTTATTAGATAATCGTTTTCGTATTGATAGTAAAGTAGCTGAAATAACCTTACTTTTTTTTAGAAAACCAGGCTCACCGGCTGTTATTTTAGTAAGGCCCGATGGCAGTAAATATTTTGCTACCGAATCAGTTAAAAACCCTGACTTAAGTTGGCATGACGAGCTTAGTTATGATTTGGTTACCATACGCAACCCCATGGCTGGCCCTTGGCAAGTTATAGGTAATATCTTACCCGACAGCCGCATTGTCGTATTAGGCCAGGTATCACTTGAGGCAGAGCCGTTACCGGAAATGCTGTTTCGAGGCGAGACAATAAAAATCACCGGAAAAATTTTAAATGACGGTGCTCCCATAAATGCCAATCTATTTAGAGATGTCGTTACCTTAAATGTTGATTTTGTAAGTACTAATAATGCAGAGGCTGCTAATTTTGGAGCCAGTACTCAAGAAGTCGCTGAATTTAAAGATGATGGCCGAGGGTTTGACGAACGCCCAAACGATGGCGTTTTTACGGGCGAGTTTAAATTAGACTTTCCCGAAGGAGAATGGATCCCCGAGCTCTACATAGCAACCCCCTTATTACAACGTCGAATAGTGCAAAGCAGCATTGTGGTACATTCTGCCCCAGTAAGTTACGACATGACGTTAGCAGAGCAAGAAAGTAACGAGCACCTTTTAGCTATTAATTTAGATGACACAATAGTTAAGCCAGAAACCGTAATTATGCAGGGTAAAATTTACTACCCTAATAACGAAGAGCAAATGTTTAGTATAGAGTCGGATGCACAACATACGAGGCAGTTAGCAATTAAAAATTATGGTTGGGGTCGATATAGTGTCGAGCTATCTATTTTTGGCACAAATATAAAGGGTCGTGAGTTTATGGCAACGCTGCCAACGTACAAATTTGAAATTGCACGCCCAATAGAAGCGGTACCGGCAGTTGATCCAGCGACCATAATTCCACCTGATTTAATGATTGAGAGTGAACCCGTAGCAGAAAAAATAGCGAATTGGGTTTTACTCAGCTTAATTATTGTTGGAAATCTGTGCGTTTTATTAATGGGTTGGCTGGCAATTCGTATTTTTGTACAGAAAAAATCGCTTAAATTTAAAGTGAAGCTGCCTTTTATAAATAAAAAGACAACAACAAATGACGATGTTGGTAATTCTGAAAAAAAGCAAAGTACTAAAAACGGCTCAAAAAATGACAAAAGCGGTGAAATTTTAAACCTTTCGATGACAGATGACTAAAAAACCTAAATAAAAGCGAAAAAGCCCTTGACGAAATAGGGGCTGGTTCGTATTATTCACGCCGCTGTCAGGGGAGACTCAAACAGCAACGAAAATGTGGAGTGGTAGTTCAGTTGGTTAGAATACCGGCCTGTCACGCCGGGGGTCGCGGGTTCGAGTCCCGTCCACTCCGCCAATTTTCGAAAACTTGTAAGCAAAACTGGAGTGGTAGTTCAGTTGGTTAGAATACCGGCCTGTCACGCCGGGGGTCGCGGGTTCGAGTCCCGTCCACTCCGCCAACTATTTAAACATTGTTATAGTATAAAATTTGTATGCTGGAGTGGTAGTTCAGTTGGTTAGAATACCGGCCTGTCACGCCGGGGGTCGCGGGTTCGAGTCCCGTCCACTCCGCCAACA
>NZ_JAGGDL010000011.1:0-41868 GCF_017653575.1 Pseudoalteromonas sp. K222D | reverse complement strand
CTGGAGTGGTAGTTCAGTTGGTTAGAATACCGGCCTGTCACGCCGGGGGTCGCGGGTTCGAGTCCCGTCCACTCCGCCACTTGTTATTTCCTCAATAACAAGTTGAATACAATCAAAATCATAAATTACATTTCTTAGCACATAAAAAAGCCCACAAAAATGCAGGCATAAATTAATCAGTGCAAACTTATTCAGCTTTTAAATACTGCTCTAAAAATTTCAAGTAAGCGTTTGATGCCGTGATCCGATTTTCTTTTTTGCTAAAACCATGACCTTCATCGTCAAACAATACATACTCAACTGGTACGCCATTGGCTTTAACTGCAGCGACAAGCTCATCACTTTCAACTTGTAACACGCGCGGATCGTTAGCGCCTTGAATAACCATAAGTGGCTTAATGATGTTTCTAGCGTGGAATAACGGTGAAATGGCGCGGTGACGATCACCGTCTGTTGCCGGATCGCCCATTTCGTCGTACAGCGACTTTTTAAAGCTCTCCCACCAAGGTGGAATAGAATTAAGTGTACGTACCCAGTTGGTTACTCCAAAAATATTAATCCCAACTTTAAACTCTTCGGGTTCAAAGGCAAGGGCTGCCGCGGTCATAAAGCCGCCATAGCTACCACCCATAATGCCAATTTTATCGGTATCGACCCACTCTAAGCTCTGTAAATGTTTTTTGCCGTATACAATATCTTGTAGGTCATCGGTGCCGTGCTTTTTATCATCTAAATGAAAAAAGGTTTTACCATAGCCCGAGCTGCCTCGATTATTAACTGCAAAAATGGCATAACCATGATTTACCAAATGCTGTTGCATCGCACTATAACCGGTACGGCTTTGTCCGCCTGGCCCACCGTGCACCCAAATTAACGCAGGCACTTTGTTGGTGCTACTCGCTTGCTTGGGTTTATATAAAACACCTGGTATTTCTAAACCATCAAAGCTCTTAAAGCGTACTATAGTGCTTTGCACTAAATCGTTTTGATTAATTTTTTTACTGAGGGTATTAGTTAATTGCTGCGTGTTATTACTGCCTACTTGCCATACAAATAAATTACTAGGTGCAGTGTCTGAATTTAAATAAAAGGCCATGCTTTGCTCATCAGCTGAAAAGCTCACACCCCGTAAATTACCTGCCGGTAGCTTAGGCATGGCAATTTCTTTATTCGTTTGCGTATCGATCACGGTTACTTTAGTGCTGGCATCGGCGTTCACACCACTTACCTGGTAGCGCCCCGACGTTGAGAAATAAATAAAGCTTACGTCCCAGTCATCGGCTAAAGCTGGGCTGTGCTCGCCAGAAGCTAGGTCATAACGCCACATCTGCGAAAACTCACCTTTAGCGTCTGTAGAGTAGTATAAGTATTTGTTATCGGCAGAGAAGGTTTCAGGGCTGTATTGAGCAGGTGTATGGTGTTTTGAAATTAACTGTGGCTTTAGTGTTTTAGTATAAGTATCTAAAATAAAGGTATCGCTGTCTTTGTTGCTATTACTTTTAGACAGCGCAATAAAACGACCATTTGGGCTTATTGCACCTACATTTAGTCCTAAAGTATTTTGATAAACAGGCGTTACTTTATAGGTTTTACTATTAACGCGATATAAATCCATAAACTTAGCATCACGCTGATTGCTGGTAATAAAAAATTGGCTGGCATTTTTAGTGAAGCCGGCAAAACTAGCACGGGTTTCATCCCCTGGGGTTAAGTCTTTTACTGTGCCGTCAGTTTCGCGTACATAAATATGAAAGCGTTCGTTACCGCCCGTGTCTTTTGTAAACAACACTCGCTCATCATTTGGAAAATAGCGGATAGGGTAGGTACTGTCGGTAAAATCGGTTAAGCGAGTTTTGCCGCCTGTTTGGACATTAACCTCATATAGGCTGTAAATGCCACTTTCATCACTACTGACTAAAATTTTATCGCCATGGGGTGAAAAGCTACTCCCCATAATTGAGGTGGTATCAAAAAATGTTTCAGCTGAGTAGGTGCTCAGTTCTTTTACATGCGCTTTAGAGCTGGTTAGCGGGGCTGTATATGAGGATGAGTTGGTTGATTCACTGCAACCAGAGAGCGCTAGGGTAACTGCGCATGTAATTATTGTAAGTTTAATAATTTGCTTCATTGTTACGTTCCTTCACTGTTGTTTTTATAACCCGAATTTAGGTTAAAGTATTTATAGCAGTTTTACCTGAACAGTTTTTAAACGCAATAAGCAGCTGGTTTTATGTACAACAAAAGTGTATCAAAATCTTACACATAAAAAAGCCAGCACATAATGTGCTGGCTTTTATAACTTAAAAGTAGATGCTGGGCTTATTTAGCGGCATCAGTTTTTTTAGGTTTATTATTACGAGCTGCTTTACCAGCGAGTAAATCAGCAGGATCAAAGTCGTCAACGTTTATAACGTCTAAACGAGCTTGTTCTACAGCTGCTAACTTGTCAGCTTCTGCTTGGCTTAAAATACCAGCCTCAAGACCCATTTGCGCTACTTTATCAAGCTGAAAGAATGGCAGTTTAAGGCCTTTTTCTTTACATACACGGTCAAATAATGGCTCAACTTCAAGTACGTCTTTAAGCGTTTGCTCTTGACGGCCTACAAGGTTAAGCGGCTCATTTGTTAAATACACATAGCTTGCCAAACGATTACGCGTTTCGCTAGGTACTTGTAGTATTTGCGCTAATTTGTGTTCAAGTTGGTCGGTAGGTTTACGAACCGGACGGCCAAACGGGAATAACAATACTTTTAATACGCCACGCAGTGGAGCAGAAGGCATGTTATTAATTAAATCAGCAAGTGCGCGTTGACAATGATACAGGTGATCTTGACAGCTCCACTGTACTAACGGGAAGTCTTCTTTTTTACGGCCTTCGTCGTTATAACGTTTAAGCGTTGCAGACACTAAGTATAGGTAGCTTAGTAAGTCACCTAAGCGAGCAGAAATACGCTCTTTACGTTTTAGTGAGCCACCAAATACTGCCATGCTAATGTCAGACATAAGTGCAAGTGATGCACTAAAGCGCGACGCTATACGGTAAAACTCAGCGGTTTCGTCTTTGTACGGCACACTTGTAAAACGAGCACCCGTTAACGCGAGCCATTTAGTGCGCACAAGGTTAGACATGGTAAAGCCAATGTGACCCATTAATGCTTTATCAAATACGTTTAGCGCTTCTTCACGGTCTTCAATTTCGCACGCACCTAGTTCGGTAAGTACAAACGGGTGACAGCGAATTGCACCTTGACCATAAATAATCATATTACGGGTCAAAATGTTGGCACCTTCAACGGTAATCGCAATAGGTGCACCTTGATAACCACGGCCTAAATAGTTATTTGGCCCAAGCATGATGCCCTTACCGCCAAGTACGTCCATGGCGTGCAGGGTAGAGTCACGCATTTGTTCTGTAAGGTGGTATTTAATAATAGCCGAAACAACCGAAGGTTTTTCGCCTAAATCTACCGCACCGGTAGACATGCTTACTGCAGCATCAGAGCTATATGCATAACCAGCAAGTTTTGCTAACGACTCTTCAACGCCTTCCATTTTACCAATAGGTAAGCGGAACTGGCGACGAATACGGCTGTAGGCACCGGTTGCAACAGCAATCATTTTAATGCCACCGGCTGAGTTTGACGGCAATGTAATTGCACGGCCAACCGATAAACACTCAACCAGCATACGCCAGCCTTGGCCTGCCATATCTGGCCCACCAATAATGTAATCAAGCGGTACGAATATATCTTTACCCTGCGTAGGACCATTTTGAAACGGCACATTAAGCGGGAAGTGGCGACGACCAATTTTAACCCCTGGAGTATCGGTTGGAATAAGTGCACAGGTAATGCCAGGCTCTTTATTATCACCAATTAAACCATCAGGATCTTGTAATTTAAATGCAAGCCCTAGTACCGTAGCCACAGGTGCAAGCGTAATATAACGCTTGTTCCATGTAAGGCTAACACCTACAACTTCTTCACCTTTCCATTGTCCTTTACACACTACACCGTAGTCTGGAATTGAGCTTGCATCAGAACCTGCTTCTGGCGAGGTTAATGCAAAACATGGAATTTCTTGGCCACTGGCAAGGCGCGGTAAGTAATGGTCTTTTTGCTCTTTTGTTCCATAGTGCTGGAGTAATTCACCAGGGCCTAATGAGTTTGGTACGCCAACAATTGACGAAAGTAAGGTTGATTTACTGGTTAGCTTTTGTAGTACGCACGACTGTGCAAATGCTGAGAACTGTAAACCGCCATATTCTTTTTTGATGATCATGGCAAAAAATTTGTTATCTTTTAGGTATTGCCATACATCTTGAGGAAGATCGGTAAGTTCGTGTGTTGCTTCCCAGTCATCGAGCATACTACACACTACTTCAACAGGGCCATCGATAAATGCTTGTTCTTCAATAGTTAGCTTAGGCACTGGATATTGGTGTAACTTTTTCCAATCTGGGTTACCACAAAATAAATCAGCTTCCCACCATGTTGTACCGGCATCAATGGCTGACTTTTCAGTATCAGACATGCTAGGCGTTACTTTTTTAAACATAGTAAAAAGAGGCTTAACAATATATTGCTGGCGAATACCAGTAACAGAGAGAGGCACCGCTATAATTAAAAATATTATCCAACTAATTAAACCAAAAGCACCCGCAAAGGTACCAATTAATAATGTTGCAATAGAAACACCAAGTGCGGTGTTCCAACTTGCTCTGTGGTAAACCGCTGCGCTGAGCAGTGCGATTAAACCGAGTGTAAATATGAGTGTCATTGCTAATTCCTTATTAGAGGTCAGACCACCTTAGTTAGAGTAGCGTTAGTAACGCTAAGTTTCAAGTACCTTACGTAGTTAAATTTTAATCGAAATAACCGTAAAAAAGCAGCTCATTTAATAGAGTCAGCGTTAATAAAGTAAGTTACAGCTTTAGTCTATGCATTCATAGCGACAAAAAAAATTTAATCTAATAGTAAAATGTTATTTTTTAAGTAAATATAGACGCCCGTACACACAACTAAATAGTGTACGCTTAATATAAAAATATAACGTTATTTATTAATACGTGGTTTAAAGGTTATTTATTTTATGTGTGAATTGCTTGGCATGTCGGCGAATGTGCCTACAGATATTTGTTTTAGTTTTTCGGGGCTGCTGGAGCGCGGCGGTAATACTGGGCCACATAGAGATGGGTGGGGTATTACATTTTACGAAGGCAAAGGCTGCAGAACCTTTAAAGATCCGCAGCCGAGCTACCAGTCAGAAATAGCGAAGTTAGTTAAAGCATACCCGATTAAAAGTGTGTCAGTTATTAGCCATATTCGCCAAGGTAACCGCGGTAAAGTATGCCTTGAAAACACACACCCGTTTACGCGTGAACTGTGGGGGCGCGAAATTACTTATGCGCATAACGGCCAGTTATCTAATTACCATGATTTAAAGCCTGATCATTACCGACCTGTTGGCGATACTGACAGCGAGTTGGCTTTTTGCTGGCTGCTGGATCAAATACGCACTAAGTACCCAAATAAGCCAGAGGATATGGCATCGGTATTTCGTTATGCAGCAACGCTTTCGCATACACTGCGTGAAAAGGGCGTTTTTAATATGCTGCTGACCGATGGCGTATTTGTTTTAGCTTACTGTACCAATAACTTACATTACATAACTCGCCGTGCGCCCTTTGGAAAAGCGACCTTGATTGATGCTGACATGGTGGTTGATTTTAACGAAGAAACCACGCCCAACGATATTGTTAGTGTTATAGCAACAAAACCACTGACTAACGACGAGCGCTGGAAAAAAATGCAGCCGGGTGAGTTTGTATTATTCAAGATGGGTGAATTGATTTAAGCTTGTTTTTTGCCTTTAGCGCTTAGTTGAGAGGCAAACAACTGTCGTAGTAAAGTAGACGCGGGCTTTTATATTGAGCTGACCCAGTACATTATTTATTATCGGAATTATATTATGACTCCTAAAAAACGCCGTATTCTACAAGCTGTGTTGTATGAATTATTTGCCATTGCTTTTGTTGGCCCTATTATAAGTTTTATGTTTGATAAATCAGCCACTTCGGCGATAGGCCTCGCTTTTGTATTATCCAGCGTAGCACTTAGCTGGAACTATGTATTTAATGCGTTATTTGAGCGCTGGGAGTCCCAGCAAACAATAAAAGGTCGCTCATTCAATCGTCGCTTATTACACGGAATTGGCTTTGAAGGTGGCCTTGTTTTAATTTTAGTGCCGGTTATGGCGCTGTGGTTGAAAATTTCAGTGCTTAGTGCGTTTATAGCGAACCTTGGATTTTTTATATTCTTTTTTGTTTATGCAATTGTTTTTACATGGGCGTTCGATCGAGTTTTTGGCTTGCCAGCTTCTGCGCAGCAGCAAAGTGAAGCATAATAAAGCTTAACTTTTAGATTTAATCGCGAAAAAAACGTATAAAAAAAGCGCGATTTGCATCGCGCTTTATATAAACTAATAGTAATAAAGATATAAACTAATAGTAATAAAGCCATTTGTAGCTAAAAATAATTGCTTACTCTGGGCTTGTTACTTTTTTAATATCAGCAGGTGGGGCAATGACAGGTGTTGTCACGGTAAATGAGTTTATTTGCACTTCAAATTGTTCCATTCCTTTTTCACCTTTCCACATACGCACTAACATGTAATCCATTTCTGGTGCAAACCAAGCAAGTGCTTGGCGTTTGTCGTTATCGTATAAGCGTTTTACTTTAATTGCTTCTACGTTGCCGATAGGTAATGAAATCATCTCTGTTGCAACAACTTCAAAATTGTAGTCGCGGCGATTACCTTTTTTATCGATTAATGGGAATGAAAAACTGGTTTCGCCTTTTTTCAAACCTTCGCGCACTTGTACCTGATACGAAATAGCATCTTGAAAGTCATCGGTCCATTCGCATTCAAGCGGGTATTCGCTGCGACTACTGTTAACTACTTTTTTTTGTGCGTCAAAATCAATGTTGTAATCTTTATCAGGACCAGTGCCGGTACGGATCATTGAATAATGATGCGGGCTTACTTTGCCATCTTTAAAGGTAAATTTAGAGGTTTCCTGGCGTGAGTCAGAAAAAATCATCCACTCAATATTGCTGTGATAGGTTAACTCGTAGTTATCGTCACTTATCTTTTTGAGTTCACGCACGGCTTCACCATGATTTTTACCTTTGCGTAAAATATCATACTTAGCTTCGTACTGTGTCAATTCGCCGGCAATAAGGCTAGTTGGGAGTAAAGTGCCCACACATAATAGCAGGGCACTTATTTTTTTATTGTGGGTACTGCGCGCCGTGTGCAGGAAGTTTTGTTTCGTCAAGAACTGCATAATCTGCTTCCATAGTTAGTCTGTGTTCACTGAACCACTTGACCACCAAAGGATAAATTATATGCTCTTGTTCGTGCACGCGTTTTGCTAGTGTGTCTGCTGTATCATCCTTGAGTACAGGTACTTTTGCCTGAAGTATAACCGGACCTCCGTCTAGCTCTTCAGTTACAAAATGAACACTTACGCCATGAACATCATCATTTGCATCAATTGCTCTTTGGTGGGTATTCAGCCCCTGGTACTTAGGCAACAAAGATGGATGAATGTTCAACATTTTTCCAATATATTTTTGCACCAAGTTAGGAGTAAGAATACGCATAAACCCAGCTAATACAACTAGATTCGGTATAAAAGAGTCAATGATGCTCATTAACTGTGTATCGTAGGCCTCGCGCGAGTCAAAATCTTTATGACTCAGCACTTGTGTAGCAATGCCTGCTTGCTTAGCACGTTCAAGGCCATAAGCGTCTGCTTTGTTACTAATAACAGCCGCTATTTGCGCATTTATCTCGCCACTTTCACAGGCATCAATAATGGCTTGTAAATTAGAGCCACCGCCTGAAATTAAAACTACAAGACGAGTGGGTGCCATTACTTAGCACCACCTACAATTTCAACTTGCTCTTCGCCAGGCGCTGCGTCTTGAATTTCACCAAGGTGCCATGCGTTTTCGCCCAAGTCTTTTAGCATGCTCAAACTTTGCTCAAGTTTGTCGGCTGGAACAACTAATACCATGCCTACACCACAGTTAAATGTGCGGTACATTTCATGCGTAGTAATGTTACCGTTTTCTTGTAACCAGTTAAAAATAGGTGGCCACTGCCAGCTATCGCCTTTTACTACTGCTTTTGCAGAGGCAGGTAATACGCGTGGGATATTTTCCCAAAAGCCGCCACCGGTAATGTGCGAAAGCGCGTGTACGTCAACGTGCTTGAATAACTCAAGCAGTGGTTTAACGTAAATGCGAGTAGGTTCAAGCAATGTTTCGCCTAATGTTTTGCCTTCAAAATCAGCGCTTGTATCTGCGTTAGATACTTCAAGTACTTTGCGAATTAGTGAGAAACCATTTGAATGCGGACCACTTGAAGCAAGGGCAATAAGTTGATCGCCCGCGGCTACTTTAGTGCCATCAATAATTTTTGATTTTTCTACAACACCGGTACAAAAACCAGCCATATCGTAGTCTTCGCCGTCGTACATACCAGGCATTTCTGCGGTTTCGCCACCAATAAGGGCACAGCCAGAAATTTCACAGCCTTTACCAATGCCGGTTACTACGTCTGCGGCAGTGTCTACGTCTAGCTTACCTGTTGCATAGTAATCTAGGAAAAACAGCGGTTCAGCACCTTGAACAATTAAATCGTTTACACACATAGCGACCAAGTCGATACCGACAGTGTCGTGCTTTTTAAGATCGATAGCTAAACGTAACTTAGTACCCACACCATCAGTGCCGGCAACTAATACTGGTTGCTTATAACCTGCTGGAATTTCGCAAAGTGCGCCAAAACCACCAATACCGCCCATTACTTCAGGACGACGAGTTTTTTTAACCACACCTTTAATACGCTCAACAAGTGCATTACCAGCGTCGATATCTACGCCCGCGTCTTTATAGCTTAGAGACTGTTTTTGTTCGCTCACAGGTTTTCCTCAAAATAGTTGTTTTGGGTTGCTTAGAAACGCGCGTATTTTACAACAATTGCGTAACCGCGGCTAGCGTAAATATAGTATTGAAATAATTAACAGGACACTTGTCCGCTAATTGCTGGCTAAATAAACAAAAAAACGCCCGTAGGCGTTTTTTATTGTTTGCTGATGTTGCCGTTAACGCTATGCTTTAGCAGTTAAAATAGCACGTAGTGGTGCTGGGTAACCTTCAATGGTTTTACTGGTGTCGTTTGGATCTAAAAAGTCGACTAACGATTCGTTTTCCATCCAAGCTGTTTTGCGTTGCTCATCTAGCGTAGTAATTGCGCAGTCTTTAATTTGTACGTTTTTAAAGCCCACGCGCTCCATCCACAGTTTTAATGCCGCAGTGCTTGGAATAAACCATACATTACGCATTTTTGCATAGCGATCAGTGGGTACAAGCACTGTATTTTCGTCGCCTTCAATGACTAAGGTTTCTAGTACCAGCTCGCCACCGGGGCGCAGTTGTGCTTTTAATTGCGCTAAAAAGTCGATAGGCGAGCGACGGTGATAAAGTACCCCCATCGAAAATACCGTATCAAATGCTTTTAACTCGGGTAGTGCCTCAACACCCAGTGGTAATAAGTGTACGTTTTCGTCGGGATTAAAGTGTTTTATAGCTTGAAACTGACACAAAAATAAGTCAGAAGGGTCAATGCCTACTACAAACTGAGCGCCTTCACCACGCATACGCCATAAATGATAGCCCGAGCCGCAGCCAATATCTAACACTGTGCGGCCTTTGAGTGGCTCAATATGTGGAAGCAGGCGATCCCATTTCCAATCGCTGCGCCACTCTGTATCTATTTCAATACCGTGAACACTAAATGGGCCTTTGCGCCATGGCATCATGCGCTTTAACAAATGTAGGGTTTGTTTTTGCTCACCATCGGTCATTTCACCCGGAGTGCCAATTTTTACCTGAGTAGTAATATCAACATGTTGAGTTTTAACCTCAGGTAAATTTTTAAGCACTTTTTGCCACTGTGGTAAGTCGCCATGACTTGCCTCTAACTGCCAGTGTTTTAATTGCGCAGGCAGAGTTTCTAGCCAGTGACTAAGTGGGCTTTGTGCAATAGCAGCGTAAAATTGGTTAAACCATTGAGACATAAATTACTTACTCTCTTTATTTAATTGCGATCATTGAGCAAAAATTAAAACATTGGTACCACGCCTGAGTTTGGCTAAAGCCAATGTCTTTTAAGCGGGTAAAGTGCGTGCTTAGCGTATCTGGGCGCATTACGTTTTCAATAGCGGTGCGCTTTTGACTTATTTCAAGCTCCGAATACCCATTATGGCGTTTAAAGTCGTGGTGTAGGTCAATTAGTAAATTATCGCACAGCTCGTTTTCGGCTTTTATTTTTTCGCTCAGCAGCAATACACCGCCGGGTTTTAAGTTGGCGTATATTTTTTCAAGGACTGCTTGGCGCTGTGCATGCGGAATAAACTGCAGCGTAAAGTTCATTGCCACCACTGAAGCATTTTGAATTTCAAGCTCGTTAATGTCTCCTAAAGTAACGGTAACCGGTACTTCTGACTTAAAACCTTGTAAATGTACCTTACAACGCTCAACCATAGCTTGTGAGTTATCGACTGCAATAATATGGCAGTTATCGGTGCGAATATTACGGCGCATACTTAATGTAACCGCGCCCAGCGAGCAGCCTAAATCGTAAAGGTTAGAGTTACTTTGCGCATACTCACCGGCAAGTTTACCCATAGTACTTACTATAGTGGCGTAACCCGGCACAGAGCGCTGGATCATATCAGGAAAAACTTCGACTACGTTTTGATCAAAACTAAAGTCTTTAACTTGTTGCTCAGAGGCATAAATACTGTCTTTAATGGTCACGAAGCCAGTCTCTTTGAAAATAATGGCGCTATTTTAACATTTTATGCTGGATAGTCAGTGATAAATTAAGTAGCTTGGCTAGAATAATGAAAAATAAGTATAAATGAGACTATTAAATGAGCAAAAGTAAAGTTATTAGCACCGATGATATATTGGCAACCCTTTGTCACTCGGTTACAGGGGTACTCACATCGGCCAGTGGCAATAGTGTTAGTTACTCCGCTATGGTGCAAAAAATTACTCGTACTTGTATGCGCCCAGATATTGGCTGTTTTGTGTTATTTGATGGTGGCTTTACTGGCCTAGTAATTACTAATTTCACATCGCAAGCGGCAATGGAAATTTATGGCGATTACATGCGTAACATGGGTATGCCCGAGGAAGAAATAGCACATAGTCATTTGTCTGACGATGTATCCAACGTATTAGGCGAGCTAATGAACCAAATAGTTGGTGACTTTACCTCTAAAGTACGCGAGCAATTACATACCTCTATTACCCAAAATCAGCCAAAAATGATGGCAATTAATAAACAGGTACAAATTTCTGTAGATACCACAATGGATCGCCCACAAGCGCGCCGCGTAACGTTTACCACCAGTAAGCAAAATATATTTTATTTAGAGCTGGCAATGGATAAAACTGAGTTTATTAAATTACACGACTTTGACATTGTCGAAGCAATAGATCCCGACGACATCATCGAAAACGAAGCAAAACAAAAAGCAGAAAAAGCCAAGGCTAAAGCTGAAAAAGAAGCAGAAGATAGTGATGATGACGACTTTATGGCAGGGCTAGGGCTGTAAGAATAAGTTAAAATAATTATGTGGTTAAGGTCATAAAATCAGCCACGCGCAGTGTGACCTTTATTAATAACTGTTGGGTTACATGCAAACCCAACAGTTATTTAAACACAATAGCGCTATTTAGCGAATAATCATCTGTTCGCGCTCAGGACCAACAGACACCATAGTTATTGGTACGCCCATTAACGCTTCAATGCGCTCAACGTATTGTTGCGCTGCAATTGGTAGACTGTCGAAGGTACGACAACCGGTAATGTCTTCATCCCAAGGTTGCATATTTTCATATACAGGGCTTAATGCAGCTGTTTGTGGCCAAATTGGGTTTTCGCTATGATCGCCGTCATAGGCAACACAGATTTTTAAATCTTTCATACCCGATAAACAATCAATTTTGGTTAAAGCAATTTCGGTTGCAGCTTGTAGCTCAACACCATTGCGCGTGGCAACTGCATCAAAGTAGCCCATGTCCCGTGGGCGGCCAGTTACTGCGCCATATTCGTTAGCGCTTTTACGAAAATTGTCTTGCTCTTCCATCGCTGTAACTAAAGTACCCGTACCTACTGATGAGCTAAACGACTTTGCTACCGCAACAACACGTTCAGGACGAAGCGCTGGTAAACCGCTGCCTATGCCTGCATAAGCAGCAGTTACGTTTGAAGAGGTAGTGTAAGGGTATTCGCCATAGACTAAATCGCGACCTGCACCTAACTGAGCTTCAAATAATAAATTAGCATTTTGTTTTTGTAGTGCTTTTAACGGCTCTGTTACATTACAAATAAATGCACGCCAAGGCGCGGTAACATCGAGTAACCACTGCGTCATTTCTTCAGCTGTTTGCGAAAAATCACAACTTGGATATAAGGCTTTTAGCTGTGGCATTTTCCAATCAAGCATAAATTGAATACGCTCTAGTAAAACGTCAGGCTGATTTAACCAACCCACTAAAATGCCTTTTTTCATTACTCGGTCGCCATACGCTGGCGAAATACCTTGGCGAGTCGAGCCGTAAGCAGCGTCGCCTAAACGTAATTCTTCAAGGGTGTCTTCAAGGGCATGTAAAGGCAGACATAAAGTGGCACGATCAGAAATACACAGCTTTACATTAACGCCAGCGGCTTTAACTTCGGCTATTTCTTCACTTAAGGCGCTAGGGCTTATTACCATGCCAGGGCCAAGTACTGCTATGCAATCAGGATTAAAAATACCGCTAGGTAATTGGTGTAGTTTAAAGGTGCCAAAATCATTCACAACGGTATGACCGGCGTTATTACCACCTTGAAAGCGAATGCTTGCTGATGCGTTCTCAGCTAAAAAATCTACGATGCGGCCTTTGCCTTCATCACCCCAGTTTGCACCTACAACAACAATTGACGGCATAATTTAATCTCCAAATTGAACAAGCTGATATGATATGCGGGCTGTTAAAATAAGAGAAATTAATTATAATTATGATATCAATAAGGATTCCATATGGCGTGTGCAATATTAAGGAAGTGAGATGTTAGATATTCATTGGTTAAAAACCTTTGTTACATTAGCAGAGCTAAAGCACTTTGGTAAAACGGCAAGTGCACTGCACATGACGCAACCTAATGTGAGCTTGCATATTAAGCAGTTAGAAAAAATGACGCGGGTAAAGTTAATCGAGCGTAACCCCTTTTGTTTAACCCAAGCGGGTTTGCGTTTATTACAGTCGGGGCAAAAAACCTTATGGGAATTGAAGGTATGTCAGTCTGATCTAAATGCAATAAATAACTTAAGCCAAGGCACACTCACCATTGCAGCTAGTGATATTATTTCTCGCTTGTTACTCATAGAGCCTTTTCAGCTGTTTAAAACCCAGTTCCCGGGGATTGATTTTACCTTGCTTAATACCACCTCGTCACAGGCATCGGCGCTGGTTAAAAGTGCAGAAGCCGATTTAGGCTTTGTTATTGCTCAAAAAGAAAGTGAGCCACTGCATTTTAGTGAACTCCAACAGATAAAGTGGTGTGCGCTGGGAAATAATTTAGCGTTATGGCAGCAAGCAAAAAACGATGAAAGTATGGTACTCACTGAGCCGCCAACATTAATTTTATTAGGCCACGATACCCGCACCCGAGAGTTATTAGATAATGCGCTACCGTCTTTAAATTTACCGAGTTATCGGGTTATGGAAGTGGGCAGTGTTGATGCACAAATTGATTGGGCAGAAGCTGGTTTTGGTGTGGCAATTGTTCCTGAGTTTTCGCTGCGCTCTAAAGCTAATTTAACCAATACAGTAACGGCTTTACCGCAATTCCCAACCACCAGTTTAGGTTATATAGTGCGGCAAAATCAGGTGCTATCTAAGGCAATAAAACAATTATTACACTGGGTAAATGGAGAGATTTCGCGCACCCATTTAAAACAACCAAAATAGTCATCACTTAATATTACTACCGATTATTATATTGTTAATAAGCTGAGGGGTTTATGCTATTTATGTGTTGTTCAGGTAATTTCTTTAAGATAAAGCGCTTATGTTTTTTTAAGCGCTTTAGCATGCACACTTGTACGGACCCAAAATTAGATGGACTATTTTAAAAGTTTAATAACAAAATTTATAATCGCAATGCAACAGCGGCCGGGATTATTAGCGGTAATAGCATTTTGCTCTGGTGTGGCAAGTTATGTGTTAGTTGAGCGAAAAGAATCGTTTTCGCAATTTATTGCCATATTTTTGCTAGTGAGCTGGGTATGGTTAATTATTGATAACTGGTTGCGCGATAAAGTAGAGCAAAGATTTGGTGTCGCGGTATCGCCCAACTTTATGCGCTTTGCTTTACAAATGGTGCAACAAGAAAGCCTGTTTTTTGCTTTGCCATTTTTTTTAGCGGTAACGCAGTGGGATCACCCGCAAGCTATTTTTACCGCGCTAATGATAATGTGTGCAGTCATATCGGTAATTGATCCTTTGTATTATAAAAAGTTAGCAAAAAATCGCATGTTATTTGCGGTGTTTCATAACTTTGCATTGTTTGTCGTTATATTGGTTACTTTGCCTATTTTATTTAATGTAACCACTAGCCAAAGCTTAGCAATTGCTTTGGTTACTGCTGTTATTTTTACCCTCCCCAGTTTAGGCAACTTAATGCCTAATACCCGCTGGTGGCGATTTCCTTTATTGGTAGTGATTTTGTGTATATTGAGTGCTGGCTTATGGCAACTACGTAGCTGGGTGCCGCCAGCGGCTTTGCGCTTAACCGATATTACTTTATCGCACGAGGTTGATTTAGAGCAACGCCAACCTATTGGTAATATTAAGCAATTAGACTCTTATTCACTACATCATCAGGGGTTATATACGTGGACTGCTGTTAAAGCGCCCAGAGGATTAAATGAAAAAATATTTCATGTGTGGCTATACAACAATAAAGAAGTAGATCGGATCACACTAAATATAAGTGGTGGGCGAGAGCAAGGTTATAGAGCGTGGACCCATAAAGTAAATTTCCCAACTGATTCTGTCGGTAAATGGCAGGTGCAAGTAGTAACAGAATCGGGGCAACTTATAGGTTTAACTAAATTTACAGTTTTGCCTTAGCTAATGTGCATTTACTAGCGCGTTTACGGCAATTTAATTAGCTCATTTTAAGTAAGGATTATTGCCTTGCTCTACAGCCACGCAAAAAATGCGTAAATCAAGCTCTAGCTGGTGGTAACTTGGCTCCATGTGACAACAAAGTTTATAAAAACTTTTGTTATGGTCTTTTTCTTTAAAATGAGCGAGCTCGTGTACCACTAAGGCTTTTAATAACGGCTCGGGAGCGCGCAGTAAATCACTGTTGATGGCCAAATCGTGCTTGCGAGTTTTACCTTGCATACGATAGGTGTGCGTGCCAAGTGCATTAGTGACCATGTCGCCTTGCTTTTTAAATGCGGCGCGACCAAACGGCGGGGCATTTTTTAAATACTGTTTTTTAAGCTCTGTGGCGTAGCTAAAAAGTGCTTTGTCGCTGGTAATATTATGTGCCTGCGGATACTTTTTAAGTAAGTAGTTACTTACTTTATCATTGCTGATTAGATTTAATACTTGCTCAACAATGTTTGCAGGGTAGCCGGTAAAATAACGTGCGTATTCACTCATGTTGCTCTCTAAGTTCTATCATTTTATTTGTTGTAAGTGGTTATTTAAAACAGTGCTTGCTGGTGGGCTTCTGCCTCGCCGCTAAATGGATTTAGTACCTTGTGGTTATAACCTAGGTCCTTACAAAACTGCCTTGCTAATAATGGTGCTTCTCGGTTGTCTGCGGTATGAAAAAATACATAGGGCGTTTTTCCTTCATCAAGCCACTGTTTTACTTTACTAAGCCAAGGCTTATAAAAGGTTTTATATTCACTTTGTAAATTAGCAATAACAAAACGTGCCATGGGTTGCTCACTTGTAGCAATAGCATGCACGGGCAGATGCGGCTTTTTTTGTTGTGCATCAATCAGCGCTTCTGTATTCGCTTTAACTGCAAATAGGGCGCGGGTATCCATGGCTATACGGTTTATGTTATTTGCCATTAATAATTGATTAAGCGCTATTTCGGCTTCACCCTTTTGAAAAAATGCCGGATGGCGAACTTCTACCCCGAAGTTTAGCTCTTTGGGTAATAGGCTAATAAATTGCGCTAACTTGGGTAAATCATTAGGGCCAAAGGCACTTGGCAGCTGCAGCATAATTTGCCCAGTTTTCTCTAAAATTGGTGCAAATAAGTTAAGCCAAGCGGTTAGCTCGTTGTGTACATTAGTCAGCTTTAGCTCATGGCTAAAGCGCCGATGAAACTTAAAGGTAAATTTAAAATCGTCGGGTACACTGTTTGCCCAGCGTAAAAGAGTACTTGGGGATGGGTCGGCGTAAAAGCTGGTATTTCCCTCTACAGAGTTAAAATGTTGCGCGTATTGGCTTAGCATATCGGTATTTTTACATTGGCTCGAAAATAAATTGCCTTTCCACGCATTGCTTGACCACTGTGGGCACCCAATATATAGCATACAAACTAACGCCTAATTATAAAGTAGCTATAGTGTATCAAATAATAAAATATGCTGCTTTAAATCCGATGCAAAAAACGACACCCGCCCTAGTATCTTCATATCACTTGCGTATAATACAGGGCTTAATTTGATTATTTTGAATTGCAAGCGGTGTTATTTTTATATTCGTATTTATAAAAAAGATTTACCCTACTTAAAACGAATGTTTTTTGACCGTTGCACGCCTTTTATCTGACAGGAAAACTATGCGCTCTATATACTGCGGACAGCTAAATAAAACTCACGTAGATCAAGAAGTTGAACTATGTGGCTGGATCAACAAACGACGTGACCTTGGTGGACTTATCTTTGTCGATTTACGCGATAGAGAAGGTTTAGTACAAGTTGTATTCGATTCTGACATTGAAGAGTTAATGAGTTCAGCTAACACGCTTCGCCAAGAATTTTGTGTGCAGTTAAAAGGTATTGTACGTGCACGCCCAGATAGCCAAGTAAATAAAGACATGCCTACAGGCGAAATCGAAATATTAGGCACTGAGCTTAATATTATTAACCGCTCTGAGCCATTACCACTTGATTTTAACCAAGTGAACTCTGAAGAGCGTCGTTTAAAATACCGCTACCTAGACCTACGTCGCTTAGAAATGAGCGACCGCATTAAGTTACGCGCTAAAGCAAGCAGCTTTGTGCGTCGTTTTTTAGATGAAAACGGCTTTTTAGACATAGAAACACCCGTACTTACCAAAGCAACGCCAGAGGGCGCGCGCGATTACTTAGTACCGAGTCGTGTTCACAAAGGTAGTTTTTACGCATTACCGCAGTCGCCGCAGTTATTTAAGCAATTGTTGATGATGTCGGGTTTTGACCGTTACTACCAAATTGTAAAATGTTTCCGTGATGAAGATTTACGTGCCGATCGCCAACCTGAGTTTACTCAAATAGATATTGAAACCTCGTTCATGAGCTCTGATCAAGTACGTGGTATGACTGAAAAAATGATCCGCGAAATGTGGCAAACATTGCTAAATGTAGATTTAGGCGATTTTCCAATTATGCCTTACAGCGAAGCAATGAGCTTATACGGTTCAGATAAGCCTGATTTACGTAATCCAATGAAGCTTGTTGATATTGCCGATTTAGTTAAAGACGTAGAGTTTAATGTTTTCTCAGGCCCTGCAAATGACGAAAAAGGCCGTGTTGCGGTATTAACTGTACCAGGTGGTGCTAAGCTTTCGCGTAAACAACTTGACGATTACACTAAGTTTATTGGTATTTACGGCGCAAAAGGCATGGCGTGGATGAAAGTAAACGATCACACTGCGGGCGCAGAAGGCGTGCAGTCACCAGTAGCTAAGTTTTTAACTGCAGATGTAATTACTCAGTTACTTGAGCGTACTAATGCACAGTCGGGCGATATTATTTTATTTGGTGCCGATAAGCGCAACACAGTAAATGAAGCAATGGGCGCACTGCGCGTTAAAATTGGTATTGATTTAGAAATCACTAACCTTGATAGCTGGGCACCACTTTGGGTTGTAGACTTCCCAATGTTTGAAGAAGATGACGAAGGTACGCTGCACGCTGTACATCATCCATTTACTGCGCCAAAAGACATGAGCGCAAGTGAACTTGAAGCAAACCCTGCGGCTGCTATTTCAGATGCGTACGATATGGTATTAAACGGCTACGAAGTAGGTGGCGGTTCGGTACGTATTCATAATGCTGATATGCAAGAAGCTGCGTTTAGAATTTTAGGTATTAATGAGCAAGAGCAACAAGACAAGTTTGGCTTTTTACTTGACGCACTTAAATACGGTACGCCACCACATGCTGGTTTAGCTTTTGGCCTTGACCGTTTAGCTATGTTGCTTTGTGGTACTGATAACATTCGTGACGTTATTGCGTTCCCTAAAACTACGCAGGCGTCGTGTTTATTAACCAATGCGCCAAGTAAGCCTAATGCTGATTCGTTAGCAGAACTTGCAATTAGCGTAGTAGAAAAAGCGGTACTAAGCGCAGAGTAAATTATTTTTACAGTGTTTTGTAAATATGCGTTAGATAATTAAAAATTAAACCCTTAAGTGTAGGCTTAAGGGTTTTTTTATGGTTAAATTTAGTACTGCAATAATCATACAGATGAAAAGGAATTCTTATGTCAGTTAACATCACTCTTTTTGGCGAGTTTATCGCTTTTTTTATACTTTTATTAGTGCCTATTTTTGCTTTTATTAGTTATAAATTAGGTAAACGAAAAAGTACTAATCCAGGTGTCATTGCTTTTGTTGGTGGCTGTTTATCGCTAATTTTACCTCTGGGTTTAATATTTATAGCGATACTCGCGCTGAAAAAAGATCTCCCTAAAAAAGCTCAATTTGCGCGTTAAGGTAATATTCAAACCGTGTCTATAGAAAATAATAATCACTATTTTGATCAACAATTTACAGCATTAGCACTGACAGAGCAGGTTTTTGAGAATATAGAGTTTGAAGACTGTACTTTTACAGATTGCGACTTTTCAAATGGCCAATTTAAACACTGCCGTTTTATAGAATGCAGCTTTAAAAAATGCAATTTAGCATCACTAAAATGGGGTTATAGCTCACTCGAAAATGTTGACTTTAGTCATTGTAAATTAAACAGTATACAGTGGAGTGATATAAACTGGCCGCAGCTTAGTGTTAATGCTGCTGTGAGTTTTAGTCACTGTGAGCTTAGCCACAGTTCTTTTTTTGAACTAACTCTAAAAGCACTTAAACTAACAGATTGCTTTGCAAAAAATGTAGACTTTAGGCACGCAAATTTAGCTAAGAGTAAATTTAGCGGTACTGATTTTCGTGATAGCGAGTTTTTTCAAACTAATTTAAGTCAGTGCGACTTTGTTGGTGCCACGCAATTTAATATCGATTTAAATAGCAACCAAATAACCAAGGCTAAATTTGAGCGTTTTGAAGCGTTGAATTTACTCAGCGGATTAGGTGTGGAGCTGGTGGATTAGCCGTTATTACACGGCTAATTAAGCTTTTTTAACAGCTAGGGCCATTTTTATTACGTGCACTTGCAAGCACTCTGGCTATTTCAAGCAACGCTGGCGAAATATCGGTTGCGCCATCTTTAATTAGCTTAGTTACATCACCCGACGAATATAAGCTATCGCGAGACGATTTAATGCCTAAACCACGTACATAGTCTTTGGTTTTACCCGTGCTGCCGGTTTCAATAAACTTAAAAATAATGCGTTCGTTATCACTTTTAGGTTCCGCTTTTAATACTTCAATTTCGTCTTTATAGGCTTCGATTCGGCTTTGTAAAATTTCAATTCGTTCTGCAATGGTGTTATATGATTTCATGGATGGATTCTTTTGCTAAAAATATTGGAACAATGACGGTTATTATCGCACACATTTAAAATAATTAATTATTTAGCTTAACAAGATGAAAAAATAGCGCAGCTTTAACTGCGCTATTTTATATACAGAATTAAAATTATTATACGTTACTCTACCAATTCACTTATCACCAGTGGGTTATTGTGCAGGGTTTTATGCACTGGGCATTTATTAGCTATTTCGAGTAAGCGCGCGCGTTGCTCGGGGGTTAAATCGCCCGTTAAGGTGATTTTACGCGTAATAGCTTCAACACCTTGGGTTTGCTCTGCGTCACCGTCTTGCTTTTTATAATCGCGAGTGTGCTCAAGCTCAACTTTGACATGCTCCAACGGTAACTTTTTATGACTCGCATACATGCGCAGTGTCATAGAGGTACACGCGCCAAGCCCCGCGAGTAAATGCTCATATGGATCTGGGCCTAAGTTATGGCCACCTGCTTTTAGTGGCTCATCGGCAAGCCAGGTATGCTCTTTGGTGCTTACGTGCTGAGTAAATACATGGTCTTTTTCTTCTACTAATACGCTGCCATTATTTAATTTAGCCGTATATTTAGTTTTATCGTAATTTACATAACGATTAGCCCAGGTGGCAATAATATCTGCTGCGTAGTCGGCATCGTTTTTATTAGTAAGTAAGTGATCGGCGTTATCTAGGCTAATAAAGCTTTTAGGATGCTTAGCTGATGCGTAAATTTTTTCGGCTTCGCTAATATTTACAGTCGCGTCAATAGGGGAGTGCATTACTAATAATGCGCGCTTAAGTTTACTTATGTGGCTTTTATCGTACTTAGCTATATCGTCTATAAATTGTTTTTTAATAGTGAACTCGCGGCCCGCTAAATTTACTTTAGCTTCGCCAGCTGCGTTAATTTCATCTAGGTGGGCTTTAAAGTTGTGGGCTACGTGTTGTGCATCTGACGGCGCACCTATGGTAGTAATTGCCGATACTTCTGGTATGTGCTCTGCAGCGGCCAGCACTGCTGCTCCACCTAAGCTGTGGCCTATAAGTAGCTGCGGCGCACCAAAATGTTCACGCAGGTGATTAGCGGCCGCTACTAAGTCTTGAATATTAGATGAGAAATTACTATTGGCAAAATCGCCATCGCTATTACCTAAGCCGGTAAAATCAAATCGTAATACTGCAATCCCTTGTTGTGTGAGTGCACGGCTGATACGTGTTGCCGCCGCTATATCTTTGCCACAGGTAAAACAGTGTGCGAATAGGGCGTAAAATTTAATTTCACCAGAGGGCAGTTCAAGTTGTCCTGCCAATTTTAAATCACCACTTTTAAAAGATACTTTTTGTCGCATGAGAAGCCTTAATACTTAAATTTAAGTACAAAATAATAAACATTACTATCATAGTTCAGAGATAGGTGCGAAGTGATGTTATTTCAATCTTTATTTATAATTTGATTAAGATCAACTCGATTGCTCACCTAGTCAAGGTGCGGACATATGTCCTTATGATTTTAGGGCTGTTTGTCTATCCTCACGGTGGTAATAATACAGGCTTTGCTGCTTAAATAGAGTAATCTACCTCTATAATGTAAATGATCTCTCACAACCTATTCACTGGAATGTACAATGCAATTACCTACTGTTGATTATAAAGCGGACAATGCGGCTGCTCAATTTGTTGAATCATTAAGAAATACCGGCTTTGGGGTATTAAAAAACCATCCAATTCCGCAATCTTTAGTTGAGTCTATTTATAAAAATTGGCAAGACTTTTTTAACTCAGAGCAAAAGCAGGACTTTTTATTTTCTAAAGACACCCAAGATGGCTATTTTCCGCCTTCGGTATCTGAAGTGGCAAAAGGTTGTAAAGTTAAAGACATTAAAGAGTATTTCCATGTTTATCCTAAAGGCCGTGTACCTGCCCAGTTAGAAGCAGACATACGTGAGTACTATCGTTTAGCTAATGAGTTTGCAGCAACGCTTTTAAGTTGGGTACAAGCAGAAGCACCAGCAGATGTGCGTGCTAAATTTTCGATTGACTTAAAAGATATGATTGCTAATTCTGAGCAAACATTGCTGCGTATTTTACATTACCCACCAATGACCGGCGATGAAGAGCCTGGTGCTATTCGTGCAGCTGCGCATGGCGATATTAACTTGCTAACTGTATTACCTGCTTCTAATGAACCGGGTTTACAAGTTAAAAATACCGAAGGCGGTTGGTTAGATGTTCCTTCTGATTTTGGTTGCTTGATCATTAATATTGGTGACATGCTACAAGAAGCGTCGGGTGGTTATTTCCCTTCAACAATTCATCGGGTAATTAACCCAACAGGTAAAGCGTCTAGTAAGTCGCGTATTTCATTACCACTATTTTTACACCCTCGCCCAGATGTGGTGTTATCAGAGCGCTATACTGCTGATAGTTACTTGCAAGAGCGTTTACGTGAGCTTGGCGTTAAGTAACTAGTAAATATCGCGATATAAAAAAACGGCTTTTTAGCCGTTTTTTGCGTTTTATAACTGCGGGTAGCGCTGCTGCATAATGTTGAGTGACCTTGTAATAATCTGCGCGAGTATCGTTAAATCCACTTTAGCTAGGTTTGTAATATATAAACAGCTTTTACCTAAACTGTGCTTTCCTAACTGGTTAAGTAGGGTTTTAATCGTCTCATCTTCAAAGCCGGGCATTATATAAATACACAGCTTGGTTTTACGCGGGGAAAAGCCAGTGAGTGGCCATTTTTCACTGCTGCCAGAGTTATGTTTATAGGTGTAGTGGCCAAAGCCAATAATATCCTTACCCCATACAACGGCTTGCTCATTAGTGACTTTTGTAAATAGGGCGAGTAATGTTTTCGCCTCATCTTCCCGCTTAGTCTCTACATTATGTAAACACTCAACTAAAGTTATTTGGTTTGCTTGGGTTTTTAAGCTCATAAGTAACTCTTTAATTTATTTTTAGCGGTAGTTAATAGTAGCAAAAAATGAGTACTAAAAGTTGGATGTGAATATTTTTATGCAATATTGCAGGTTATAGGTATAATGCGCGCAACTGGCTAGTTTAGCCTTATTTAAAAGAGAGTTTATATGAGTTTTGAAGGTTTAGGTTTATCACAGTCTTTAGTTAATGCGGTTTTAGAGAAGGGCTATGAAACGCCAACGCCAATTCAGGCTCAAGCAATTCCGGCGATTATTGAGCGTCGTGATGTGATGGCAGCAGCGCAAACAGGAACAGGTAAAACAGCGGGTTTTACACTGCCACTTATTGAGCGTTTGTCTAGCGGTCCTAAAGCTAAAAGTAACCATGTGCGTGCACTTATTTTAACGCCAACACGTGAGCTTGCTTTGCAAGTTAGTGAAAATGTTGAAGAGTACGCAAAGCATTCAAATGTAAGCTCGTTTGTAGTTTACGGTGGCGTTAAAATTAACCCACAAATGCAGCGTTTGCGCAAAGGGGTTGATATTTTAGTGGCAACTCCGGGGCGCCTAATCGATTTACATAATCAAAATGCGGTTAAGTTTGATAGTGTTGAAGTATTAGTTCTTGACGAAGCTGATCGCATGCTCGACATGGGCTTTATTCATGATATTAAACGCCTGATTGCAAAAATGCCTGCAAAACGTCAAAACTTAATGTTTTCGGCAACGTTTTCTGACGAAATTCGTGCACTGGCAAAAGGGTTGATAAACGATCCGGTTGAAATTTCTGTTGCTGCAAAAAACACCACAGCTAAAAGCGTTACTCAGTGTGTTTACGCGGTAGATAAACCACGTAAAACAGCGTTATTAAGCCACCTAATTCGTACTAACGATTGGCAGCAAGTATTAGTATTTAGCCGTACTAAGCACGGTGCAAACCGCTTAGTTAAACAACTAGAGCGCGATGATATTGTTGGCGCGGCTATTCATGGCAATAAATCGCAAGGCGCACGTGTTAAAGCCCTTGATGGCTTTAAAAGCGGTGAAGTACGTGTGTTAGTTGCAACCGATATTGTTGCCCGTGGTTTAGATATTGTGGAGCTTCCACACGTTGTTAACTACGACTTACCAAACGTATACGAAGATTATGTGCATCGAATTGGCCGTACTGGCCGCGCCGGTGCATCGGGCCATGCAATTTCGTTTGTAACCACGGAAGATGCAGTGGATTTATACGGCATTGAACGCTTTATTGGTGAGCTTATTCCTCGTGCTACCGAAGAAGGTTTTGAGCCGGTTAACCCAGTACCAGAGCGCGACTTAGATGCGCGTCCAATCGCTCCTAAAAAAGCTAAAAAGACCAATCAGCCATTTAATAAGCCTAAATCTGACAGCAGCAAGCCAAATAATAAAAAGCCTAATAATGGCGGAAACGGTACGGGTGCGCGCAGAGGCGGTTCTAAAAAGCCAGTAGCTAAAACGGATGATAAAGCGCAAAGCCCATGGGCAAAACGCGAATCTGTTGGTGGTAATACTCAGCGCCGTCGTCGTCCAAGTAACAACGATTAATAATACTTTTAAACGCTGATACAAAAAACGCGCTTACTTGCTTTACAAGTAGCGCGTTTTTTAATGGGGATTTTTTAGTGTGTATGCTTTGCTATTATTACAGGCTAGCTGATTAAGTAATTAATTCCTAATCCTACAAATAAGGTAACACTTACGCTAAGTAGTGTGCCTAGCATTACATATTCGGTGAGCTTTTTATCTTTACTGGCACTTAAATCGCCAAATCTAAATACAGATTTAGCGGCAATTAAAAACCCTAGCCCTGCAAACTGATCTAATAAGATAAACGTCAGCATCAGTACTCTTTCAAGCATGCCAATACTTTGTCCAGCTAAGGGCAGGCTACCATCACTTGAAAAGTGGTTGGTTATACGCTCTAACATCATTCTTATAAATACGGCACTGGGATTTAAAATAATGAGGTAACCAGCTATAACCCACAGCGCTTTTGAGTTGGTTAATAGCGCCATTACACTGTTAGTAAACTGCAGATTGTCAGTTAGCCAAATACTTATCGCAATAATAATGATGATATGTGCAATTTGGTCGAATAAAAAAGGCACTACGCCTTTATTAGAGTACGATTTTGCAATATCAATAAAGTAGTGGCTAATCACGATAATACTGGTGGCAAGAAATACGCTACTCAGTTGTTGCCAGCCAAAGGTATACTCCCAAAGCGTAATAATTAGTGCGCTAGTCACGCCGTGAACTAATACATGGTAGTAAAGTTTTTTTGCTTTAAAGTGGCGGGTGTTTCTGTCGTTTACCCAGCTCATGGGTTGCCAGTAAAAATCGGCGAGTAGGTGGCCAATAATAAGGGCAACGAGTAAGAGTGAAAATGCCATTATTTACTTCCTGCGATTATTTTTTGGATACATTGCTGAGTGTATTTAATAAAACGCTCTATTAGTTGGTAATGCGCTAAATTAAGCAATTTAGTAACATTCTCCCGGCTTGTTTTTAGCTCTTTAGCTACAGCGGCATGGCTGTTGTCGGCTTTAGTTAAGTACACATACAAGGCATTGGCCTGCTTTAGCGTAATTTTAGTGAGTAACACATCTACAAAGGCTAGATTAAGGCTTAAGCTCTCATCGAGTTGTTGCTCTGCAATATTAATAATAAAGCGTTGATTGGCTATTTTATCTAGCCCTTGCCCAGAGAGGGTAAAGGCAGAGCCGGTTGCGGTTTTTATATCGCTGCGCGGATTATCTATTTTCCCTAAAGCCATACTTTGGCGTAGTTCATACCCCGATGCTTTTAAGTGTAAATACACTAAAATAGCGGTTTTAAATAATTGCTCTGGGTTGTTTAACTGTAATTGAAAGGCATCGCCTCGGTATATATTCCAATGAGTGCGCTGTGTGGTAATACTTCTTAGGCTTTGCTCTAGCTGATAAAGCATGGCATCGTACTGCTGCTGAGGAATAGTTTGCGATTTAATAATGTCGCCGCTGATCACACCAATCATATGAGCCTCGAAATAGTTACTTTTTAAAATGTAACCTAAATTGGTTACATGGAGTTAAGTAACCAATTTAGGTTACTTAAATAAAAAATGCAAGGTACACTTATTTTAATAGCACCACGCCATTACTATAAATCCTGATTAGGAAATTAAATGACTTCACAACACGAGCTGCAAAATACCAAACCCCGTGTAGGTATTTTTGTCGATGTACAAAATATTTATTACACTTGCCGTGAAAGTTACGGAAAAAACTTTGATTACAACGCATTTTGGCGAGTTATGGCGCAGCAATATAATATTGAATGTGCGTTTGCTTATGCAATTTACCGAGGGGATGAAAAACAAAGCCAGTTTCAAAATATTTTGCGTGCAATTGGTTTTGAGGTAAAACTTAAGCCATTTATTCAACGCCGCGATGGCAGTGCCAAAGGCGACTGGGATGTGGGTATAACCATTGATATGCTTGAGCATGGTAAAAACCTTGATAAAGTTATTTTACTCTCTGGTGATGGCGACTTTGCTTTATTGTTGGGGCATTTAAAAAGCCAATATAATGTTCCGTGTGATGTATATGGCGCTGATAGGTTAACCGCAGAGGCATTAAAACAAAGTGCTGAGCAATTTCATTTAATCGACAATACATTTTTGCTTTAAATCAAGGTTTACTAAATAGCCAAAAAATAACACTCACATAGGCTATTAGCCCCTGCAACATGAGACTTTTTAATACTGCAGTGTTATATAGCAATTAAGCCTATTTTAGGCTTTTTTTATCGCGCTAATAAATTGGGTTTACTAAAGGGTTATGGTAATTTTAAAACATAACGTGTACCTAAGGATTTAAATGCTTCATTACAGCAACATGCCACTAGACAGAGGCTCAAATTTTCGTAACGACCCAGCATGGCTTAAAGCGCATATGTCGGCGCAAAGTAAGTGGGTTTTAGTTAAAAATAATCAAACCTTATTTATTAAAGATACCCCAATAGTTAGCTATTTATCGTATCAACAGGTTGCCCATTTAGATTTAACTAATGCTATTTTTGTTGGTTTAAACAATGCAAAAGATGGGGTGTTTGCTCTTGATGTATCTAAGCTAGATACCAGCATACTTGATCCTTTAATTGACGGCGCACAGTTTGTTGACATACGCCAATACGGCCCTCAAGTAACCATTAAATACGCTTCAATAGCGGCACTTGCACGCGGCTTATGTTATTGGCATGCAACTCATAGTTTTTGTGGACGTTGCGGCAGTAAAAATCATTTAGTAGAAGCCGGGCATTCGCGAGTATGCGAAAACGAAAACTGTAAACACCCTACTTTTCCGCGCACTGATCCTGCAGTAATTATGGTGGTTACTAAAGTGTTTGCCGATGGGGTAGAGCGCTGTTTACTAGGTCGTCAAGCTGCGTGGGCGAGCGGTATGTATTCGTCGTTAGCGGGCTTTGTTGATCCCGGTGAAACACTCGAGCAAGCAGTTGCTCGTGAGGTAAAAGAAGAGGCGGGTATTGAAGTAAATAATGTACGTTATGTTGCATCACAACCTTGGCCGTTTCCTTCATCAATAATGCTGGGCTTTTTTGCCGAAGCGGTTACAGAAGATATTAATGTTGATAAAAACGAACTTGACGATGCTAAGTGGTTTAGCCGTGAAGAGTTACGCCAGTTTGGTAATTGGCATGACGAAGGGGAGCATTTAAAGCTTCCCAGAACAGATTCTATTTCTCGCTATTTAATTGAGTACTGGCTAAATAATAAGGATTAAGCATGACGAGCAAAAGCAATAAAAATACCCAACTTGTTACATCAGGACGTAAAAAAGCCTATACCCACGGTGTAGTTAATCCGGTTGTGCAACGTGCATCAACCATAGTATTTGACTCAGTAGCAGAATTAAAAAAAGCCGCTAAAACATGTGGTGACAAAACCTTATTTTATGGCCGTAGAGGCACAACTACCCACTTTGCGCTGCAAGAGGCGATAACTGAGCTTGAGGGCGGCGAAGGGTGTGTACTTTATCCGTGTGGCGCAGCTGCAATTAGCCAAACTTTGCTGTCGTTTTTAAAAACCGGCGACCATATTTTAATGGTTGATAATGTATACGAACCTACTCGTGATTTTTGCGATAAAATTCTAGCCGGCCTGGGTATTAGCACTACGTATTACCCACCTACTATAGGTGCTGGAATTAAAGACTACATTAAACCAAACACCAAGGTATTGTTTTTGGAATCGCCGGGCTCTATTACCATGGAAATTCAAGATGTACCGGCTATGGTAAAAGTAGCAAACGAGCACCACATAATGACCATGCTTGATAATACCTATGGCAACGGTTTGCATTATCGTCCGCTTGAGCACGGTGTTGATATTAGTATTCAAGCAGCTACTAAATATATAGTAGGCCATTCTGATGTAATGATGGGCGTGGCTGTTGCTAATAAAAAGTATTGGCTAACTTTGCGCGAAAACTCCTATTTACTCGGGCAATGCACTAGCGCAGACGATGCATATTTAGCACTTAGGGGCTTACGCACTATGGCTGTGCGTTTAAATCAACACGAAAAAGCAGCAATAGAAGTGGCTACATGGCTTGAGCAACATGAGCTTGTTGATCATATTCGCCACCCAGTATTTGCTACTTGCCCGGGGCATGAATTTTTTAAACGTGACTTTGATGGCAGTAATGGTTTGTTCTCAATAGTAATGAAAGCAGGGGATCAGGCTGCCATAGATGCGTTTTTAGATAGCCTACACTATTTTAAAATGGGTTTTTCGTGGGGCGGCTTTGAAAGCTTAGTAACCGCTAATTTAACCATGAAAAGACTGCGTTCGGATACAGGTTGGGATTTAGGGCCCGTTATTCGTTTGCATATAGGCCTTGAAGATGTAGACGATTTAATCAACGACTTAAGCCAAGCACTTGAGGTTTATAAGCAGCATTTATAATTTTTAATGTAATTTATGCTGTTAGATTAAAATGTATTGTTACAAAGCTCACCATTAGTGAGCTTTTTTTTGCTGGTAATTCAAGGTATTTACACTTAGTGTGGATAAATATACTGAAAACAAAAAGTCATTAAGGATAGTCAATGGCAACACCATTACCGATAAACATAGGGCGACTAACGCAAATAGCAGGCTTTGAGCTCGTACGTATGTTTTTAACTAAACGTGGGCTCATTGCATTAGCTGCCTTTGCATTGGTGTGGCTAATAATACTGCGCTACCCGATAGGGCAAGCGGTAGGCATTGTAAGTGCGCCCGATTTTGAACAAATTGCCCGTGACATATCTGGCTCCATAGGTTTAAGTAAATTACTTGATTGGCCTGAGGCCGAATTTGCTATGTATTGGCTGATTGCTTTGTATAGCTTTCCGATATTTAGTGTGTTTATTTGCAGCGACCAAACGGTAGGCGATAGAGAGCGTGGCACACTTCGTTTTTTATCGCTGCGTTCAACACGTTTTGAAATACTCTTTGGCCGTTTTTTAGGGCAATTAGCGGTATTAGCATGCTTGGTAGGTATTACCCTGGTGGCTACGCTCGCTGTGCTGGGGTTTAGAGATCCTAGTTTACTTGCTGGTGGCTTTACCCGCGCACTTTCTATATTTTTAATATTAGTGGTTACTCTGTGCCCATTTGTAGCTCTTATGACGTTGATAAATACCTTTGCTCGCTCATCGCGTTTATCTATAGTGTTGGCAATTTTATATTTTACGGCAGGCGGTATTGTTGTTGGTATTTTGCAGTGGCAAATCCCCGCATTAGGTATGCTTGATTATTTATTTCCGGGTGTACAAATAGAGCTATTAGCTGGACAAAATTTACCATTACTAAGCGCGGTGGCTATTCCACTGATCCAAACAGCGGTATTACTAAGCGTTGCTCAGCGTGTTTTTGCAAGGAGCTCACTATGAGAGCATTAATTACAGGCAGCGGTTTGAGTAAATCGTATGGCGCAAAACTTGCGCTTAATAATGTGAACTTTGAAATAAATAAAGGTGCGCCAGTGGCGCTTGTTGGGCCAAATGGCGCGGGTAAAACCACCTTATTTAGTTTGTTATGCGGCTATATAGCGCCCAGTAAAGGCAGTCTTGAAATATTAGGGCATAAGCCTGGCAGTGCAGCTTTATTTAATAAAGTAAGTGCATTACCGCAAGACGCGCAGCTTGACCCTCGTTTTAATATAGACAAGCAACTTGCCTTTTATGCAAAACTACAAGGTATGGGCGCTAAGCAAAGCCAAACTGAGGCGCTACGTGTACTTGACTTGGTTGGTCTAAAAGAGATTGCAAAGCAGCGTGCAGGGGACTTATCACACGGTATGCGTAAACGTGTAACCATAGCACAGGCGCTTATTGGTGAGCCGCAAATAGTGATGCTTGATGAAGCCACTGCGGGGCTTGATCCTATTCATGCCAGAGAAGTACGCGAGCTGGTTTCTGATTTAAGTGAGCAGGCTACTTTTATTTTAAGCTCGCACGATTTAACCGAGCTGGAGCGACTTTGCTCGCAAGTATTGCATTTAGATAAAGGCGTTTTAAGCGAGCATCAAACCAAAGAAAACAAGTCAGATACACATTTTTATACCCTAATGCTTAATGAAAATTATCAAAATGTAGAGCAACAGTTGCAATCGATTGCAGGTATAAGCCGTGTATATATGAGCCAACATAAAGAGTTTGTAATTGAGTACCAGCCTACAGGTGAACCGCTTGATATTGCATTGCTTAACTTTTGCCATCAGCATAACTGGCAATATAGGCAGCTTGTGAACGGACACACCCTAGAGAATCAAATTTTTAAACAGGAGAAATTATAATGGGATTATTCAGTGGGTTAATGGGTAACGCTAGCGAAGTAGATGATGCCGACTTAGAAAAAGTATTATTAAATACCTTAATAGAAGGCGAACAGGTTGAAAAGGCTTATAAAGTAATACGCGATATGTTTATTTTTACTAACAAGCGATTGATCTTGATAGATAAACAAGGTGTTACTGGTTCTAAAATGGAGATGATCAGTATAGCTTATTCAAAAATAACAAAGTTTAGTAAAGAAAGCGCAGAGCATTTTGATCTAGATGCCGAGCTGAAAATATGGGTTGGCTCAGACTCTACACCTATTAGTAAAGACTTTAAGTCTGGCGATAATATTAATGATGTTTATCGTATTATTAGCCAATATGCACTGTAATACTTAGTTTAGTTAAAGTAGTTGTTAGCATGGTGTTGCAATTACTTTAATCTTACACATACCTACACTTCATTACAATTAACTTAATGAATACAAGTGCTTAGTTAAGTTTTCATTCAGTTTCACAGCGTTAGCATGTCCCTCGATCTCAGCTACCCAGCTAAGACATAAAAAAGTCATATAAATAGGGATTTATCATA
Source organism: Pseudoalteromonas sp. K222D (assembly GCF_017653575.1). NCBI lineage: Bacteria > Pseudomonadati > Pseudomonadota > Gammaproteobacteria > Alteromonadales > Pseudoalteromonadaceae > Pseudoalteromonas > Pseudoalteromonas sp. K222D. The sequence goes on along the minus strand of NZ_JAGGDL010000011.1, from coordinate 10,456 downwards.
ATGAAAAAGTTAGCAGTTATTATCTCAAGTATTTTATTATCTAGCGCTGCAACCACTGCAATGGCAGCAGATAGCTATCAGTCAATTAGTAACCTAGGCTTTAAGCATGAAACTAGCAGCAATAACAATACCGTTGCGGTGGATTCTATTTACTATTTATCGCCTAAAAAAACATTAGGCCCGTACGATCAGTTTGAATACATAAATAAACAAAGTAATGTATATGGTGGCTACGCTGACGACGACTCTAGTGACGTAACTTCAGTTGGTGGCGAATACTTTATTAACAACTTTGTGGTAGGTGCATCTTACAGTAACCTTGATACTGGTTCGCACAATGAGTTTTACACGCTTTCAGGTGGTTTCTTTTTTAACCCAAACTTACTGGCTAAAGTAACTTTAGTTGAAAACAAAAACGGTGAAGATTTTGCGTTATTTGATTTAGCTTACAACCACATGCTAAACAGCACTGACTACATTGGTGTAACAGTAACCGCTGATGACGACTTTGATTACCGTGCAGTAGCAGCTAAATACTTTATTGACTTGCAGCAAGGTAACTTCTTAACGTTTGAAGGTAAGTACGAGAGCATTGATAATAAAGAAAACCAATGGGTAGCAGAAACTAACTACTACTTCTCAAAAGCAACATCTGTATTTGCTAACTACAACAAGCAAGATGCTTACAGCTTTGGTGCTCAGCATTTCATTAATGAAAATGTAGGTATTAAAGTTGGTTACGGTAACAATGCTGATGATTCAGGCAACGATGCTTACTTTGCTAACATGCGTTTTCAGTTTTAATTAAGGCTTATAGTTAATTTACTTAAGAGTAAAAACAAACCCCGCTTAATACTAAGCGGGGTTTTTGTATTTTTAAAGTAAGTAATTGAGTTAAAAATAATAACTAAAGCTATGCAGAAAGTTAAAAGAGGTGATTTTTAAATAAACTAAGCATAACTTACGACTGAAGAATGATTGTATTTAACTTGAGAACGGTCATAATTAAACCACTATTTTCATTCAATGTATCAAGGAATATGCACATGACATTTTTTATTATATTGCTGGTCGTGGTGGTGGTTATATTTGCAGTTAAAAATATTCGCCTCAATTTAATCAGTCGACCTACCTTTAAAATGTTTAAAAAAGTATTACCGCCGTTATCACAAACCGAGCGCGAGGCAATGGAAGCTGGTGATGTTTGGTGGGATGGTGAGTTATTTAGTGGTAACCCAGACTGGCAAAAGCTGCACCGCTTTCCTAAGCCTGAGCTAAGTGATAAAGAAAACGCCTTTATGGATAATCAAGTAGAGACTTTATTGGCTATGCTTGACGATTATCAAATTGTGCAAAAAGATAAAGACTTACCAAAAGATGTTTGGGATTACTTAAAATCGGAAGGTTTTTTTGCATTAATAATTCCTGAAAAATTTGGTGGGCGTGAATTTTCTGCGATTGCAAACTCTACTATAGTGTCAAAAATTGCCACAAAAAGCTTAACAGCAGCTGTTACCGTAATGGTACCTAATAGCTTAGGCCCAGGTGAATTACTGCTACATTACGGTACTACAGAGCAACAAAACCGCTGGTTGCCTACGTTGGCGACTGGTGAAGATGTACCTTGTTTTGCACTAACAGGTCCAGAAGCCGGATCTGATGCAGGAAGCATTCCTGACTCAGGCGTGGTGTGTATGGGGGATCATAATGGCGAAGAGGTTTTAGGCCTGCGTTTAAATTGGTCAAAACGTTATATTACGCTTGCGCCTGTGGCAACGGTTTTAGGGCTTGCCTTTAAAATGTATGACCCTGATGGTTTATTAGGTGGAGAAAAAGAGCTGGGAATTACCTGTGCGCTTATCCCTACTGATCACCCTGGAGTTGAAACTGGCGAGCGCCATTACCCACTAAATATGGCGTTTATGAATGGCACAACGTACGGTGAAGATGTGTTTATTCCACTGGATTGGATTATAGGCGGGCAGCAAGGCGCTGGACGTGGTTGGCGCATGTTGGTTGAGTGTTTAAGTGCAGGGCGTGGCATTTCATTGCCAGCATTAAGTACAGCAACAGGGCATTTAGCCGCTAAAATGACCTCAGCTTACGCCATGGTGCGCCAACAGTTTGGTGTGTCTATTGGTCAATTTGAAGGTGTACAAGAGGCACTTGCACGTATTGGTGGTTTAACCTATGCGCTTGAGTCGTGTCGTTTAATGACGGCAGGTGCAATTGATTTAAAACTCAGCCCTTCAGTTGTTACCGCTATTGCTAAATACCATATGACTGAAATGGGTCGTACAGTAATGAACGATGCGATGGATATTCATTCAGGTAAAGGCATTCAGGTTGGTCCAAATAACTATTTAGCGCATGGCTATATGGGGATCCCGGTATCGATTACGGTAGAAGGCGCTAATATTTTAACGCGTAATTTAATGATATTTGGCCAAGGTGCCACACGTTGTCATCCGTTTGTATTAAAAGAAATGGAAGCGGCAGCGATGGAAGATGATGACGCTGCATTAGAGCAATTTGATGGTTTATTAATGGACCATATTATGTTTGCCGCGTGCAACGCCAGCATGGCACTTGTGCATGGTTTAACGCGTAGTTGTTTTGCTAAAGCACCGGTAAGTGGCGAAACAGCAGTTTACTATAAGCAACTGACAAGAATGAGCCGTGGCCTTGCCATATGTACAGATGTAGCCATGCTCATGTTAGGCGGAGAACTTAAACGTAAAGAAATGATATCGGCACGTTTAGGTGATGTATTAAGCCATTTGTACTTAGCGTCAACCGTACTAAAACGTTTTGAAGACGAAGGGCGTCAACAAGCCGACTTACCCTTTGTTAAATACGCAATAGAAACGTCATTGTATGAAATTGGCCAAGCATTTGATGGTTTCTTTAAAAATTTCTCAAACCCGGTGGTTAACTTTGTGCTCAAACGTATTGTATTCCCACTCGGTAATCATTATCACAAACCAAGTGATGCCATTGCACAAAGTATTTGTAAACATATGACTCAACCAGGTGTGTTTAGAAACCGATTAACGCATTTATGTTATGTGGATGAAAACGCGGGTACGGGTGTAATGGAAAGTGCATTTTTAGCAATGCATGATATGCAAACACAATTTAAAGATCTAAAACAATGGCAGCGTAAAGGGAAGGTACCCGCTACGCTTGATATTGAGGGGGCGATTAATTATGCGCTTGAAAACGATTTATTAAAGCAAACCGATGCCGATGCAATGCATCATGCTAATAAATTAAGAAAGCAAGCCATAGCAGTTGATAACTTTCAACCTGGTGAGCTATAGCAGTGCTTTAAGTAATAACTAAAACGAAAAGGCCTTACAAATGTAAGGCCTTTTTGCGTTTAATTCATTTAAGTTAACGAGCGTAAGGATCGGTCACTATTTTATCTATATACCATAGGCCTTTTTTATGACGCATTTTAACGCTGCGCATATCATCAATTTTTTTACCATTTAGAGTGCCGGTGAATATAAGATTAATTTTAGCCGAGTCGCCATATTGCTCCCGTAAGCTCATATTAGACATATCAACTTCTATAACCACTTGATCATATTGCATGTTTAATAAGGTGCGAGAAAATTGCTTAGCAGTACCATATGATTTCATAATGCGGGCAAGGTTTGGGGTTGCCATAGTGCTGGCTTTATGCAGATTTTTTTGATTATAAAGCGCGTCAAAATAAGCCGTTGCAGCATCGCCCGGCGTGCTATTAACTTGGGCAACTTCTTCAGTGCAGCTAATAATAAATAGGCAAAAAGTTAAGCTTAAAAAAGAGGTTAGTTTTTTCATCATCAATATAATTTATTCATTCTTTACAAAGTGTGTGGCTTTATTGCACGGATGTAAAGGGGGGTGAATAAATAAGTAATAAAAAAGGATGCTAAGAGCATCCTTTTTTCAAACAAAATACTTATTGTACGAGCTCTTGTTCACTAAACTCTTCATCAAACATGGGGCTTGATAAATAACGCTCAGTGGCACTTGGTAAAATAACCACTATATTTTTATCTGCATTTTCAGGCTTTTCAGCAATACGTTTCGCCGCAACAACCGCTGCGCCAGATGAAATACCTACTAATATACCTTCTTGTCTCATTAGTAGGTGTGCCATCGCAATAGCATCTTCGTTAGATACTTGCTCTGCACCATCAATCACACTTAAATCTAAGTTACCAGGAATAAAGCCAGCACCAATACCTTGAATTTTATGTGGCCCAGGCTTAATTTCTTCACCTGCTAGCGTTTGGCTAATAACCGGTGAATTTGTTGGCTCAACAGCAATCGATTTTACATTGAGACCTTTTTCGTTTTTAAGGTAGCGACTAACACCAGTGATAGTCCCGCCAGTACCAACGCCTGCAACAAAAAAGTCTACTTTACCATCAAGGGCATCATAAATTTCAGGGCCGGTGGTTTCAAAGTGAATTTTAGGGTTTGCCGGGTTTTCGAATTGTTGTAATAAAATATATTTATCGGGAGCGGTTGCTTGAATTTCTTTTGCTTTATCAATTGCACCGTTCATACCTTTTGCGCCATCGGTTAGTACTAGGTTTGCACCTAATGCTTTGAGCAGTTTTCGGCGCTCTAAACTCATAGTATTTGGCATGGTAAGGGTTAGTTTATAACCACGAGATGCTGCCACAAACGCCAGCGCAATACCGGTATTACCAGATGTAGGCTCAATTAGTTCTTTATCTTTCGTTAGCTGCCCTGATTTTTCAGCTTCCCAAATCATTGATGCACCAATACGACATTTTATACTAAAGCTTGGGTTGCGAGATTCAATTTTTGCGTATACGTTGCCACCGGTAACACGGTTAAGTTTTACCAGCGGTGTATTACCAATGCTTAGTGAGTTATCTTCAAAAATAGTAGACATAATGTTCCTTTGGATACAATCCGCTTAACATGTTAGTAGTTTTGCTATTAACTATATAAGCATACTTTACTGTGAGTTTAAAAAATTTAAAGTAAAGTTTGGCTATAACATATATTTATTGGGCTTATAACGAGGATGTGTTTATTTCTCAAGCTTGAATTTACCGCGGTGTGGTTGATTTTTGAGCTATGCAGGGCCTTCTTAATGTGGTTACTGCCCATTAATTGACGCTAACGACGCTTAAAAGATAAATAAACCCTAATTAAATAAAAACTTGGCCTCGTGATCATTGCAAGTGTTACTTAAGGAACCTGAGCTCCGGATAATAAATCTATCTCAAGCAGCTATTTTCAGCGCTAATTGCGTTGAATTTACTTGCAATAGGCCAGCTATTGACGCGTAAATTCGCCTTGTTTTCATTGAAAACTTCTGGCTAGAGAAAATAAAATTAAATATAACTATGATTCAATACGTTAGTAAATCTCTTAATCAGAGTTCAGATTAAGTAGAAAAATAAACTTTTGAAAGGCGTGTTATATTTATTTATATTCTAACAATTAATCTATTAAAGACTTAATACTCACCGTATTGTTGCTTATTTGTGCAAATGAACTGCAGTTGAACAGTTTTATGATACAAGCTATGCAAAACATGATAAAAACACAGTATCTAAATTCAAGAAAGCAATCACAATGAAGTTAATCTTAAAATTAATTGCCGGTATTGTGGCCGGTATCTTAGCTGGACTCTATTTACCACTAATAGGCGTTGAACTTTTATATACTGTTAAAGAACTGATTGGACAATTGATCTCCTTTACTATACCGCTGATCATTTTATTTTTTATTGCATCGGGTATTGCTGGACTACCAAAAGGGTCAGGGCACTTATTAGGTAAAACAGTTGGTTTTGCTTATGGCTCTACTGTTATTGCTGGCACACTGGCTTTTTTACTGGTTAGCACAGTAATTCCATTTTTAAGTGGCGGTATTACATTTGAAGCTGAATCAGCGACACAAGTTGGTAGTTTTATTGATTTAGAAATTCCGCCACTAATGGGCGTGATGACTGCATTAATGAGCGCATTTATATTTGGTGTTGGCATGAGCCAGCTTGAATTGACTACGCTTAAAACAGTGTCAGATCAGGGGCGTGATATTGTTGATGGCTTATTATCTAAGGTGATAATACCGGCATTACCATTTTATATTGCAGGTGTATTTGCCGAAATGACGGTAGCAGGAACAGTTGTTGATACCCTACAAGCATTTGGCGTAGTACTTATTGCAGCGCTGGTTATGCACTGGTTATGGCTTACTGTTTTATATGTATCTACAGGCTTGTTACTAAAACGCAACCCAATCGAATTAATTAAAAATATGCTACCAGCGTACTTTACCGCTTTGGGCACAATGTCTAGCGCTGCAACAATTCCAGTATCATTACAATCAAGTAAGTCGAATGGTGTAAAAGAAGACGTAGCCAATTTTACGGTTCCGCTTTGTGCGACAATTCATTTATCGGGCTCTACAATTACAATTGTAACCTGTGCAATGGCGGTCATGTTTTTATCACCAAGCATGCAAGCACCTTCATTAATGGGCATGTTGCCATTTATTATGATGTTAGGTGTAGTAATGATTGCCGCACCAGGTGCACCTGGTGGTGCAGTAATGTCGGCACTGGGTTTATTAACAACTATGCTAGGCTTTAATGAAGGCGCAGTAGCTTTAATGATTGCACTATATTTAGCCCAAGACAGTTTTGGTACTGCGTGTAACGTAACCGGTGATGGCGTTATTGCTTTGTGGGTAGATCGCTTTAGCGAAAAAGCATAATAAACTGGGTGTGTTAATCTGTTAATATACATGTATTAACACACCTTAAACGATGAAATAATATCGGTTATTGTTTTATTTTAACTGTGTTACTGTGGCAAATTAATATTATTAAATTGCATTTTATTAGGCTAGTGAGGATGTTCCATTGATTAATGTACTTTTAGTTGATGACCATGAGTTGGTACGAACAGGGATCAGGCGGATTCTTGACGATGTACGAGGCTTTAAAGTTGTTGGAGAAGCTAAAACAGGTGAAGAGGCTGTGCAATTTTGTCGTCAACACTCACCCAATATAGTACTTATGGACATGAATATGCCCGGTATTGGTGGCCTTGAGGCGACGAAAAAGATTTGTCGTTATTGCCCTGATGTAAAAATTATAGTGCTTACTGTTAATTGTGAAGATCCGTATCCTAGTACCGTAATGCAGCTTGGCGCGCATGGCTTTTTAACTAAAGGTGCTGGGTCTGATGAAATGGTACGTGCTATACGCTGTGTGCATGCAGGGCAGCGTTATATTGCACCTGAAATTGCACAGCAAATTGCATTAGCACAGGTAAGTGGGCGCACAGATGAAAGTCCATTTCAGAGTTTGTCAGAGCGTGAACTGCAAATAATGCTAATGATCACCAAAGGTGAAAAAGCACAAAGTATAGCTGAGCGTTTAAATTTAAGCTCTAAAACAGTTAATAGCTACCGCTATCGTATGTTTGAAAAACTAAATGTGAGTGGCGATGTAGAGCTGACTCATTTAGCTATTCGCTATAAAATGATTGATATAGACGTATCGTACTAATCATAATTTATGTCTGAATTTGATCACGTCCAGTTTTTAAAAACACTATCGAGTGAGCCCGGGGTTTACCGTATGCTCGATAGTGACAATCAAGTAATTTATGTTGGTAAAGCAAAGCATTTAAAAAAACGGGTGAGTAGTTACTTTAGAAGTAACATCACCGACAGCAAAACCCGTGTTTTAGTCAGTAATATTTGTAATGTTGAAGTAACGCTTACTAATACCGAAACCGAAGCGCTATTACTTGAAAACAATCTGATAAAAAAGTATCAGCCTCGTTACAATATTTTATTACGCGACGATAAATCCTATCCTTATATATTACTTACTAATCATAAACATCCTCGATTAGCGTTTCATCGTGGCAGTCGTAAAGTAAAAGGTGAGTATTTTGGCCCATTTCCAAGTGCGGGGGCGGTATCAGAAAGCTTACGACTGATGCAAAAAATATTTCCCATTCGTCAATGCGAAGATGTTTATTACCGTGCGCGCAGCCGACCATGCTTACAATATCAACTCAAACGATGCTCAGCCCCGTGTGTAAATAAAGTTTCAGATGAAGATTATACTGAGCAAGTTGATTATGTGCGTAAGTTTTTAACGGGTAAATCACATGAGGTAATCGCCGATCTCATTAAAAAAATGGAAGCAGCTAGCCAGCAGCTAAATTTTGAGTTGGCTGCAAAAGTGCGTGACCAAATAATGTTGCTGCGTAAAATGCAGGAACAACAGTCTATTTCGGGTAATTTTGCAGAAATGGATGTTGTAGGCTTTGCACACCTAAATGGTTTAAATGGCATTCACTTATTGATGATCCGCGACCATAAAGTATTGGGCAGTAAAACCTACTTTCCAAAAGTGCCAAAAGACTCAAGTGAACAAGAAATATTGACTTCGTTTTTAGGCCAGTACTATTTAGCGCCGGGGGCAACTGGGCGTATCGCAAAAGAAATCATTTTGCCGTTCGAAATACAAGAAAGCGACGTATTAGGCCAAGCACTTACGCAAATAAGTGAGCGTAAAGTAACTCTTAAAGTAGTTACTCGGGGTGAGCGTGCCCAGTATTTGCAGTTAGCCAATAAAAACGCATTAAATAGTATTACCGTTAAGCAAAGCACCCAAGACTCTATTAATAAACGCTATGCGCAATTAAAAGCTACCCTACGCCTTGATGATATAACCAGAATGGAATGTTTTGATATAAGCCATACTATGGGGGAGAACACGGTTGCTAGCTGTGTGGTATTTGATTCACAAGGACCCAATACTAAAGAGTATAGGCGTTACAACGTGACTGGAATAACCGGTGGAGATGATTATGCTGCCATGGAGTTTGCGCTTAATAAGCGCTACAACAAATTAGTTGATGAAGATAAAATACCCGATGTGATTTTTATAGACGGTGGTAAAGGGCAATTAGGGCGTGCAGAGCAGTATTTTGCTACTTGGCCACATGCAAAAATGCCCTTGTTAGTTGGTGTAGCTAAAGGTACAAGCCGTAAACCCGGCCTCGAAACACTGTTAATAGACGGTGGTCGAAAAACTATTCCAATGGATTCAGATGCACCTGCACTGCATTTAATTCAGCATATACGCGACGAATCACATCGTTTTGCTATTGCGGGGCACCGTAATAAGCGCCAAAAACAACGAACGCAATCATTATTAGAAGAAATAAATGGCGTAGGTGCTAAGCGCCGACAAACATTATTAAAATATTTAGGGGGCATGCAAGGGGTAAAAGCTGCTAATATAGAACAGTTAAAGAAAGTACCGGGGATCAGCCCTGACATGGCTGACAAGATATTTAACCATTTGCATGACAAGGGTTAGCCCTTCATGCGAATATAGCAAAAAAGACATACCCAAGCAGTTATGTGGAATATTCCAAACACACTCACAACCTTTAGACTTTTTCTTATCCCCATTTTTTTGGTGGTATTTTATTTGCCTTATTCATGGGCGCTTTTTGCTGCCGCCTTTATTTTTTGGTTTGCATCAATAACCGACATTCTCGACGGTTATTTAGCACGTAAACTTGAGCAATCAACTCCCTTTGGTGCGTTTTTAGATCCCGTTGCCGATAAAGTTATGGTGTGCGCTGCCTTAGTCGCGTTATCAGAGCATTATCAGTCTATGTATATGACTATCCCGGCACTTATTATAATAAGCCGCGAAATTGTTATCTCTGCACTGCGTGAATGGATGGCAGAACAAGGTAAGCGTGATAACGTAGCTGTATCTAATATGGGTAAAATAAAAACAGCAGCACAAATGTTAGCCATTATCGGTCTAATTTGGCAATACGATGCTTGGATGAATTATTTAAGTTTTGGTTTATTGTATATTGCGACCTTCCTAACATTGAGTTCTATGGTGCAATATTTGGTATCGGCATGGAGTGAATTGACCAAAAATTGATTCTAAACGTCTAATAACGCACCATATTAGATAAAAAATAATCAAACAGTTCGAAAGTGGCATTTTTTGTATTGACGCGTTTAATAATCTCTGTAGAATGCGTCCGTGTTGAGAGGGCATAGCCCCCAAGATAAACTAAATGGTAATTAATCAGTTACTGAATATTTACTGCAATACGTTGCAAGTTGATAGAAAGCTTACTGAATAATATTAAATGCGGCACTAGCTCAGTTGGTAGAGCGCGACCTTGCCAAGGTCGAGGTCACGAGTTCGAGCCTCGTGTGCCGCTCCAGTTTATTTGGATACATTAAGGCGGAATGGCAGAGTGGCCATGCACCGGATTGCAAATCCGTTTACCTCGGTTCGACTCCGGGTTCCGCCTCCATAGCAACACTCCACATGCTTTAAATAGCAAACTCGATGCCCGAGTGGTGGAATTGGTAGACACAAGGGATTTAAAATCCCTCGACTAACAAG
>NZ_JAGGDL010000101.1:0-544 GCF_017653575.1 Pseudoalteromonas sp. K222D | reverse complement strand
AATCTTTAATTTATCGCGTTGTTTATTACAAAAAACGAACCACGCTTGGCTTAAAGGATCGAGAGATAGGGTATCGCTGACAATAATACTTAGGCCATTGATTGATTTGCGCATGTCGGTGAACCCCGTGACCAAGTAAACTTGGTGTGTGCAAGGTGTCACAGTACGCTCAATAATTTGGCTAGCGTTTGGTTAGCTAATGTCGACTCGAAGTCTATTTGATAGCCGTTTGGTGTGGTGAGTTTAATGATTGAAGGTTGCGTAAAGGCTTGCTCATGAATAACAAACGGGATCACCTGTTGCTTTTTAACCCTTACCGTTTCGTCAGAAAGGCGTTTACGCCAAACATAGAAAGTCGATGCGTTAATGTTGTTATCACGACAAAATTGAATGGTGGCTAAACCACTCGATTTTTGCTGCTCAAAAATGCCTTGCCAGTGTTTTATTTTTTGCTGTTTATTCATAATTACCTCAGGTTAATATGCTGAGTAAATTATGCATAGGTGCCATTAACATTGGTATGTGGGGCTAATTACGCGCTTAC
>NZ_JAGGDL010000100.1:0-585 GCF_017653575.1 Pseudoalteromonas sp. K222D | reverse complement strand
GAGGCCGTGAAGTTATCCATGTAGACCTCCCGGTATCATGCTGCTATAAGCGCTCAAGCTGTGTTGCTTTATTGTTATTGTGGGTATGTTTGATGCAATCACTAAAAATTGCGCTTCACATTCTCGGATGGCCGGTAATTGTCGCTGAGTAATTGACGCTGCTACAAATCGTCCTAATTGACGTTCACACCCACTTTGCTTCGCTAAATGGAGCAATTTCACCATGTAATAGCTCGCTTCATCCGCTAAAAGGTGGGCATTAACGTATTCCCAAATAGCTTTGTAATTGTCGCTTGGAAGTAAGTCGTCACGTAGTTGTGAGTAGCGAAATGCCAATGGTTTTTTAACCAGTGCGTCAATAACATGCAAGTAACTAATATTACGTGCACGGCATCCTTTAGAAGCATAGACACGCGCTAACGTTTGAACTAAATCGCTGCCATAGCGCAGCTCTAAACGGTTGTCATATAAACGAGCAAGTAATCGGCTACCAATAAGGCGTGACGGGACGCTATAGGTAACACGTTTCAATGAAATAGTACTCGTACGTGACACCGTTAGATAATGCTCGGTGTAATTGACGCT